>NZ_JAJDMK010000119.1:0-3711 GCF_020593575.1 Holdemanella sp. DFI.5.55 | reverse complement strand
TTCCTCCATTTAATTTCTTTATGTATATATCTTCTCTTAAATTATATGATTAAATATTTATTTTTTCAATTTGAATATGATTAATTATAACGAATATAAATAAAAATAAACGTAATGATTATATGTATTGTATTTTTCTAAATTCTATATTATATTTGAATTAGAGATAGCGCTATCCATAAAAGAACAAAATAAGAAAGAGAGTAAATTGATGAAAAAAACATTTTCTTTATTTATTTGCTCAATGATGAGCATTATGTGTTTTACTAGTCCTATTTTGGCTAATGAAGATACATTAAATGAGCAGAATTTAACTGAAGAACAAAAAGAAATACTTGAAACGATGCCTGAAAGAGAACAAGAATATTTAGATTATGGGTTTCAGGCACCAATTTATGGTGATTTTAAGAATCCAACAACAAGATCAGCAACTGGTTCATGGTCTTGGAGAGATGGCGTGATATGTGTAACAACCGAAGGGTTTGGGACTAATACTGTTAATACTTGGCATTCTGCAATAGTAGCTCCGCAACGAATTGAGGCGGTAATTGAAGCACAAAAGCCGGGGAAAACAGCAGATTTTAGGCATGGAGTATGGACAAGTAGTACACATACAATTTGGCAAGTGGGTGTTAAGAGCACAACCGTTAATCAAGATTATAATGCTGGTTATTGGGCTGGACAGCAAAAAGGTAAACCTTACAATCTTAATTTTTGGAACTGTTATCAAACTGGTAGTTTTTATTGTTCTCAATTAGTATGGGCAGCTTATTATTATACTGCAGGTGTTAATTTAAATAAATCTGATAATGATATCGGTGGTGCAATCGCAGTACATCCAGGAGAATTTGTTAAAAATTCTAAAACATTAATTACATATAGGAATAGATGATTTTCCCAGATTATGAAGCAGTTTAAATTGTACAAACACGTTAAAAAAATTATTTCATACTGTATAATCGCATTCCTTTTGATTGGAACAGTAGGTTGTCAAAAAACAAATCGTTTTGAAACTTCAGACGAGGTTGATTTTTATGTGCTAGGCAGCGATGGAATAATTGGCTATCAATTCAATGATGAAAAGTTAAATGAAATAACCAAAACAGATATTAAGATTATAAATACGAATATAAACCCTGTGGTTCATCGTTCTGAATTGTTAAATCAGTATTTAGTATTTACCGAAGAAGATTTTCCTGGTCGAGATAAGCAATCTTTAGTTTCAATAGACTTCAACACAGGGTTAATTCATCGTTATCAAACGGACCATTGTGCATATACATCATCAGGAACTTCTCATAATTACTATTTTGCATCTACTACAGGAGAAAACTCGTTTATTTCAGTTTATACACCAGAATTAGAAGAAGTGGAATATCTAAAACTTGAGAAGGATATGTTATTTAGTGATTTCATTACTTCGTCTGATAAAGTTTATACTATTGGAACAGAGGTTGAAACCACAGAAGTTGAAAATGGGAAGAATTATTTTAAAAATATTTTGATTTCTATTTCTGAAAATGATGGTGATTTTTCAATAGATACAATAAAAGAACTTGAAGCCAATAAAGAGAAGCAATATTTCTTTAGTGATGTTATTACAAAAGGGAATTATTTATACGCTGTTTCAGCGGGTTGGCGAGATCTTGGTAGTTTAGAAAAAATATATGCTGGTGCAATATATAGATATGACTTAGTTAACGAAACAAGTGAATTCTATACGATTGAAGAAATATTTCCTTCCGATATTTATGATATTGGAGATGATTTTCTTGCTATATCACATGAATCGATAACTATAGATAAACTGGGTTTTACTATTTTTAATTATGAAACATTGCAAAGCGAATTTGTTGATATTTCACCGTATGCCATTTCTGAAAATGAAAGAATTGTAGATATTAAAAGATTAGACTTAAATCATCTTTTACTTCTTACCGAGAATCAATTGATTGTGTATGATATACTAAAAAGTACTATCACACTTCAGTTAAAATGTGATGATACTTTAGGAACGGTTTTTCATATATGGATTAATTAAGAATAATATCAATACATTAAGTTTTATTTGTTAATAATCTGATAAGGCAATTTGTCTTATTTCATAAAACAGTATAAGGGGCGCATATACCCCAAAACGATTTATAGCTAATATCGGGCTCGAATAACAAATAAAAAGGGAGGGATTGCTGATACAACCCTACTCTTCTAGATATCAAAAAATATAAGTTTTATAAGACTTATGTTTTTATAAAAATGATGTAAATAAAAACTATAGAGAAGTGAACAATGTTATCTATTATTGAACTGTGATAGCATTAATAGCATTGAATTTTGATTTATAATCTATAAAAAACACATAAGGAGATTGATACCCATGGGAACCAATAATTTTTAATCTTAGCAGGTATATTAGAGGATAATGATCATAATAATGTGAACAAATTTTAATTCGAACAAGTATTTTTATTATAACGGAAAGGGATGATGGATAATATGAAAGATAAATTTGCACAGTTTTCTGGGATATCTATTATGTTAGTAAGCGCAAGTATGACGCTATTTACACATTTGGTTGATGGTTATTATGAATTAAAAAATGTATTAAGTATTATTATAACTCTTTATATCTGTATAAATTTAGTCATAGTGATTTATCTTTATTGTAAAGATTAGAACAGAGAATAGGAGAATAATGTGATGAATAAAATTAAAAAGATATTTTCGTGTATGTGCGTTCATTTTATCTATTACTTTGATTAACGTTGATGCTAGGGCATATGAGACTAAAACTGATGAACAAATTTTAGCTGAAATGCAACAAATGCAAGATCGAATAACAGAAACTTTAATTATAGAAGATAATAAATATATTTATGATTATGATACAATCAAAGAAATAGTTGATGTTTATGACTTTGATGAATTTAATCAAGTAGCAGGAACGAATTATACGAAAGAAAGTTTCTTAGATATTGCAATTGATTCTATTGAAAATACAGATTTAACTCCACAAGTTATACCTACGGGAATATGTGGTTAGACTTGGAAAATCGAAGGTTGGAATTATGTAAGAACTGCTCAAACCAAAGCTGTATCAAATGCTTTAGTTAACGATGCAAAAAATTATGCAGAAATAATTCGTGCTGGTGGAACCATTGGTGGTGCAGCAACTGCAGCTGTTCCAGCAGTTGCTGCAATTTTGATTGCATCTTCAGTATTGGGGGTTGCATATTATAATACGTTTGCAAATAATTTATCATATCAAAATTCATTGTCAAAATGTGGAACTGTAATTGATATCAATAAATTTTATTTTCATTATCAAATTTGGAATCAGGCTAACTACAATGGATAAAAAATTGTAGAAAAAAGTGCGCAATAAATTTGGATGTGGTAAGGTGAATTTGCTCTTCAAGATTTTAAGGGGCGGCATATACCCCAAAACGGTTTATAGCTGATATTGGACTTGGACAACAAATAAAAAGGGAGGGATTGCCCAATGTCATTTCTTAACTTAATGATATTGCGGCTAATCCCGTGTTTTTTTAATGGACTTGTATAACGTATTCATATTTAAAAGTGAGTGGACTTATGTAACGGATTGTGTGGACTTCTCTAGCGTACTGCATGGCCTTCAGATGGCGTAATACTCATGTTATACACAATTTTGTAAAAGGTTGATTTCAAATCTGATATAATGATGTAAAG
>NZ_JAJDMK010000118.1:0-3769 GCF_020593575.1 Holdemanella sp. DFI.5.55 | reverse complement strand
AAGCTCATCCTGAAATATATAAGTTTGTCCCTAAGAATCAGAGATTTGATTTTTTCGACGGAAGCCCTTATTTTGATTTTGAATGTCGTGTTGTACGTTTCAAAATTAGTGATGACACCTACGAAAGTATTATTACAAATTTAGATGAATCCGAATTCAATATACAAGATATTAAAGAACTGTACCACCTTCGTTGGGAGATTGAAACGAGTTATCGTGAATTGAAATATCATCTAGATTTAAATACATTGCATTCAAAGAAAAGAATGTTTATAGAGCAGGAAATTTATGCAAAGCTAGTGTTATATAATTTCTGCAGCAGAGTAAGTAACAATATAAAAATCAAAGAAAAAGGCGGAAAGAATCCACCTGATATTGAATCACTGATAGCTAAAGAAATACTGCCAATCCGTCCTAATCGCCAGAATGAACGGAAAGTGAAAGCCAAATCACCGGTATCTTTTAACTATCGATATGATTAACACCTAATATTATATATTTTTTAAAATGTAGTAGCAATACTACAAATTTCGTCGTGCTTTCAAATAAAAATACCATCCAGACAATAGTATCTGGACGGTTCGTTATTTCTTAACTTAATGACATTGGAAATGACCCCTTTTTTTTACAAAAAAAGTACTCAATTGAGCACTTTCATTGTTATAGTCTATCGAATATATTGTAGAGATTTCTTCGATCAAACCAAACATAGCCTGTTGTGTTGTCTGTGGAAGTATCTGTTCCTGGAGTACTAGGTTCCGTTGCTTCAGGTGTTGTAGGTTCTGTTGGTTCTGTAGGTTCTGTTGGTTCTGTTGGTTCTGTAGAAGGATATGTACATGCACTTCCGTCCCAAGTTCCGCCGTTATCTGTACAAGTTTTTTCGGCTTCGTTTGTTTCTTCTTTTTCTTCTTTTTTGCATGTACCAGCTTCAGAATCCCATTCACCACCATCGGCTTCACAAGCTTCTCTTTCTTTATCATCAGACTTTTTACATGTCTGGTTTTCTTCATCCCATTCGCCACCATTGGCTTCACAAGCATCTTGCGCATCATTGTTTTCGGATGTTATATCACCTTTTGATTTGAATTCATCTTTGATGTATCCACCCCTGTAGTCTGAGATACCACTAGGTCTTTCAAGTGCAGAATATGTTGCATATTTTTGCATGTAATCAAGCATGTAGTGTGAAATATGGAATGCTGAAGCAACATTTAAATCATTCCAAGTAATATACATACCATAGTTTGTGATGGCATCCGTTGTATATCCACTCCAACAAGCGATTGTATATTTATTTGTATAGCCTACTGACCATTCATCTTTGGCAACCCCCTCAGGAATTTTATATGGGTTCGCAGGCCAGTCTGTTGTACCTGATTTTCCATATACTGTATAGTTGCTCGCAAGAATTTCGTTGTAGTTTTGGTAACCACCTGAAACTACTTTTTCAAGTAATTGCGAAATCATCCATGCGGCTTGTTCACTGATAATATCATATGTTTTAGCGTTTGTCTTAAATTCTTTTTTATCGGATCTACGAACTACTTTTCTTACACGGTGAGCATCTACACGCTTACCTCCATTCGCAAATGTTGAGTAAGCACTTGCTTGTTGGATTGGGCTTGCACGCATGCTCGAACCACCGATTGCGTATTGTTCATTAAATCCTTCAGCTACTTCATCGCTAAAACCAAGCTTTTTACAATAATCGATCCAATAATCATAGCCTTTAGCGGTTACTAAATCAATCATAGCTTGAGCGGCTGTGGTATTTTTTGAAACACCTAATGCATCTTGTAAACTCATAATACCATTGTATTTACCGTCTGAGTTTTTAGGAGCATAAGAACCGTTTTTCCAATAGTCTTTTTTCTTATCATTTACCTGATGAGAGGTAGACCATCCTAAGATATCAAATGTACTTGCATAGGCAAGTAATGGTTTCATACTTGAACCTGGTTGATTTGGTTCGGTTGAGTAATCAATTTTTACGGAGTCTGAGTGATAACGACGGCCAGGTCCAACTGCAATAATTTCCCCCGTATCGTTTTCAATCATTGAGAAACCAACATCGAAATATTCGTTAGGGAATTGAACGATGTTACCGTTACATATTTCATCAGCTTGTTTTTGAGCATCTTGATTTAGTGCGGTATAGATATCCATTGGAATAATGGCCGGATCTTGTCCAGTTAATTCCATAACCTCACTTAATGTTTGTGTGATATAAGCTTGATTTGGATCATCACTTGTACGCTCTACATATTCTAAAGAGAATGACAAATCTTGGTTTGAAGCAAGATTAAATTCTTCTTCCGTAATATAACCATGTTGTAACATCAATTCTAAAGTTACATTTCTACGATTTTGAGCAGCTTTTAAATGATCTAGCTTTGTGTTTGCTTCGTTTAAATTGTTTAATGGATTGTATGTATCTGGTGCATTGATACAACCTGCCAAGAAGGCAGCCTCACCTAAATTTAATTGGGATACATCTTTGTTAAAGAAGTATTGTGCGGCTTTTTGAATGCCACGTGTATTGTTTCCTGAACCAAACCAAATACGGTTTACGTAGTATTCAAAGATTTGTTCTTTATTAATGCTTTGTTCAGCAATCAATGAAAGATAGATTTCTTGAACTTTTAATTTTAATTTTTGAACGGTTGTGATCGTACCCTGTTCAGTTTCTAATTTCTTTTCCTGGTTCTTAGTAAATGCATTATCAATCATCTGCATGGTTAATGTAGAACCACCTTGAGCAAGACTTCCAGATTTCAAGTTTGCCATAGCAGATTTCAAAAAACGTGGCAAGTCAAATCCATTGTGGTCGAAGAAACGTGAATCTTCAATTGATAAAAAAGCATCGACAACAGATTGTGGAATTTGTGAGTAGGTTACGTCTTCACGGATCTCATCTCCAAGTTCATAGAATACGTTGCCTGAAGCATCGTAAAGTCTTGAATTGGATAATGTAGTCAAACCGTCTTGCGAAAAACGCATGCCGTCAGGATCGTTGATAATGTTAACAAGAACGAAGAATACGGAGATGCATCCAACTAAAAATATAGATAAGACGGATACGGCTAGTTTATTCCAAATGTCTAGTTTTCTTCTGTTTGTCTTTTGTGTTTTTGGCTTATTTTGTTCGTTTTGTGATTGGGCCATTTACTTATCCTCCTTAAAATAGAGTTCATCTACAGCTTTTAAATACGCTAACCTAGGATATAATCCTTCTTGAATAAGAATCCCGTGGGATTGAAACCAAGAATATGGTATAGAGCTTTTGTCTATATTTTCTATTTTATCTATGAGCAGTTTTGAATCAATAAGGTAGGTTTCGTTATGATAATTAAATCGAATAATAAAAAAACCAATACCTCCATGAAATACAACTTTTTTTAGATGTTTGATTTGATGTGGGTGAATCATAAAGAGTGGGAAACTCGTTTTATTTTTCGTTTCCTTTGCTTCAAAATCAATGTATTTACCTCGATATACGCCGTTGTAGTCCGTCGTGGAAGGCGTTTTATAGTAAGCTTCAGTAATTTTAGCTCTTTGCCTTTTTGGATAGTCCACATGAACAACTTGAACGGGTGTTGGCTTTTTATAAATCAAAGCTTTATCGAGTTCTCTATAATATTTATTAGAGTCGTTTATATCGTTTTCGAGGCGCATACCTCGAGAACTATAACTCTTTTGTTGCATTGTATTTATGGTTGAAATTGCATTCGGATATTTAATAGTGCTCATCACGAACATTATATATGAA
>NZ_JAJDMK010000117.1:0-3788 GCF_020593575.1 Holdemanella sp. DFI.5.55 | reverse complement strand
AAGGATATCATTATCAAAACGGTTGGAACAAGTGCAGCAGCCTCAACGGCTGGAGCAGCTGCTACAAAAACAGGTGCATCCAAATCAGGATTTGCGAAATGGTGGGCAAGTAAAACGGCGAGTGTAAAAGCAGGTGTATGTGCTGGAACAGTAGCAGTAACAGGTGCAGCTGGATATGCAGCAGTTGATTATAATAGTAACTATAAACAGGTAGAGAGAGCTGTGGATAAATTAAATGATTTAAGTATCTATCATTTAGAATTTAAGGAATCAGTTGGTGATGGATATGCAGTTAGTCAATATTACTTTAAAAACACAAGTAATAAAGATGAATATTATGGTGCCTATGGTGGTAATGGTTTATCCATTGAATATAAAATAGAAAATGATCAAATATCTTATTCAATGGTTGATGATTTTGATATGGATAATATTAATAAACGTACATTTGATAATCAAATTACTCCAACAAAAAAGAATAGAGAAGAATATATGTATTTAACTATGGGTACAAAAGCATATTATACGTATCTTTTAACAGGAGAAAATTTAAAGCCACAGAAGGCTTTAGCTAATGTTGTTGATAATAAAGAGGCTGCAGATATTGAGTTAAAACAGTGGAAAGATTCGTTGAAAAACAATATTAATAAAGCAGAGGTGACAAAAGATAAAAAAGGAAATATGGTTTATTCATATACAACAATAGAGCAGGTTGTAGATGAAAGTGATGATTCATCTGTGAATGATACGAATGATAAAAAATCCATTATAACGATTAATAAAGATGGATATATTGTGAATAAAAAAATCATAAGAATTACAGATAACCAAGTGGTCAAAGAATTTAACTTTGATATGTTTGTGAAATAAGGGAGTGCAGGGTATATTTATGAAAATTTGTCCAATTTGCGAAGAATTAATCGCAGATGAAGTTAATATTTGTAAAAATTGTGGATTTAGTTTTAATGGGATTAAAAAGGTAGTCGAAACACCAATTCATAAGCCAAAAGAAAAGGTTAGATCTAGAAATAATAATCGAAACAATAGAAACTATAAGATTTTACAACTGTCTAATGTATCGTTGGATGAAGTGAATCGATGGATTGATGAGCACAATGGAAAAATTAAAATTATAGGTTTTTATGGTTCTTTACAATACACCATGTTGATTGCAGCAATGGCAAAATTTAAATATAATACTTTAACAATTAAGTATTATCCAGATGTAGAGGGATATGAATATAAAATTTATAAATCACAACATGTGCAGTTGTTCTTTAGTGATCCATTGAAATCATGCCTGAATGATCTTACACCGATTCCTGATGATTGTAGGATGGTTGGTCGTATTCAAAAAAAATCTATGTATCCTGGTGGGAATGGTCAAACCTTGGCCTGTGTCATTCAATTATTAGAAAGAAAAATTTATTAATAAAAAGAACTGAAGATGTAGGAAATAATAATTATTATGGAAATCAATAAAAATATGACCAGAGCTGAACAGATTGGTCATGTATATGAATATACTTCAAAGTATGCGATTTATATCGGAAGTAGAGTTAAAAATGAAGCTGATTTTGTGGAATCAGTAATTGAAAAAACATATATGGAAGCTGATGAAAGAACAGCTCATTTGTGGGATGATTATAGTTTTGAATATTGGATAGATTATTTTCACAAAAAGTGCATGGAAAGTATTTATGATACGTTAGATCCTGAAAGATTTTCCTTTGATTTTTGTGAAATTAGTGAGGATGTAATAGATTTTGAAGCAAATTTAAAAAATGATAAAACAGATTTTATTTATGATGAAAATGTGAGTTATAATGCTCAAATACGTCTTTTAGATGAAAAACTCGATTTATTATCACCAAAACAAAGGTTTGCGTTGATCTTGTTTTATGTTTTTGATACAGATTTATCTGAAATTGCTGATTTATACAATTTGAAAGAATTAAAAGTAAAATCAATTTTGGCAGATTCTCGTAAGAAATTAAATATGCCAATACCATTCTTTCGTTGGGTATTGAGTTATCAATTGAGTTTACAACCGCCTAAAAGATTTGTTGTAGATGATTTAATTTCTAATACATATTACAAAACAGGAGTGGAACAATATAGGCCATACTAATCATTTTCAAAAAAATTAAAAAAATTTAAATTTAGTATAACCATTTGAAAGATTGTTTCGTCTTATATAGTGAAAAGGTAAATTAGGAGGATATGAGAATGAAAAAATTAGTATTAGGAATGGCTACAGCGTTTATGTTGATGTTAGGATCGATTTCACCTGTGCTTGCATATGAATATGATGGTGTTGACACTTCGGAAATGACACAGGAAGAACTTTGGGCAGCTCAAGAAAAACATCTTCAGGAAAGAATAGAAGCTTCAGAAGACATGCAAAGGACAAAAAAAACGGTTGATACCATGTTTCAAGTTATTCCAGTGCTTATGGTGATAATGGTTGGAGGAACTGTGATTTGTTCTATCTATAATGCGTTTTCTACAAGTCATATTTCGGATGATATGAGTGAATGGAGTAATAGTTCTTCTAAATATGATTATAACAACTATGATCAAAGAGATTATGAACAAGCTGTTGAAGAACAAGTAAAAGTACATGCATCTGTTCATAAACAAGAAAAAGAAATCAAAAAAAATAGTAATCTATTCGATGATGATTATTTGATTTAAAAATATATTGAAAATCATTTAGAACATAATGTTATAGGAGGAGAAAAAATGAGTTTAAATATGGATGAGTTAAATCGTAAGATTGAGGAGAATTTGAAATTGCAAGAGGAAATGAAAAAGCAGCTTGCAGAGATGGAAGAAATTAAAAAGAATTTGTTGAATTCTGAATTACAAGGATTGATGGATAAAAGAAAAGAATTGTTGTCAGAAAAGGATAAATCCAAAGCAACATTAAACAGTTTAAAGAATGAGAAAAGAATTCTTGAAGAAAAGATTTTAAAAGAAGATGAGCACTATAACAGCATCCTAAAAGAATTAGATTCTTTGGATGATAAAATTGCAGGTGTATCTGATATAGGATATGCAAGTAATAAAGAAGAGGTTGTATCTGAAAAGAAAACCACTCCCGAACCAATGATTGAACCAGTAGTAGAAAATATTCCAGAAGAGGTTGTTGAAGAGAAAGCACCAACTAAAACAAAAATGCCTGAAATTCCAAAACAACCAGAATCTATTTTTGAAGAGGCTGTTAAAGTTGCAAAGTCTAATGACAATACTGGTGTTCGTTATAGTAATACATTTAGTGGTTTGAAAAAATATGATGAAGAACTATATTATTTTGTTGATGGATTAGAAAGAAGTGCAGAATATTCTTTTAGTGAAACTTTTACTAAGTTAGGAAATTTCTTGGATTTATTTACAAATAAGATTTTGGCAAAAAATAATGTAAATATCTCTGCAGTAGTACAAAATAAAATGACTACAGTTGATAAATTAACTGCGAAAATCAATTATATTATTTCAAATCAGATTATTACTGTACCAGCAGATAATGTAAGTTATAAATGTGCAGCTTGTGATGAATATATTAAGACAAACTGTTTTACATTCTTAATGATGCTTTATAAGACTGCCATATTACCAAAAGAACAATTACGTAGTTCATACCCAATTTATAACGATGAAGTAATGACAAAATGTTTAAAATGTATCTTATTTGTTTTAAATAGGTTCTATGTAGCATAGGGGTTAAAGTATGGAAAAGGGTTTAATTGTAAGAGCAAGAAAAAAGGATAATGAAGCAATTGCTG
>NZ_JAJDMK010000116.1:0-3824 GCF_020593575.1 Holdemanella sp. DFI.5.55 | reverse complement strand
TATTTAACAACAATGTGTTGAACTGATTACGCTACATATTATATGAGGAGGTAAATGCGTGAAAGAAAAAGAAGTAAAACATAATGTTTTAAAGAATTCTTTAGAAGATATCATGGCCGATCGTTTCGCCAGGTATTCTAAATATATTATTCAAGAGCGTGCTTTACCAGATGCAAGAGATGGCTTAAAGCCAGTACAAAGACGTATTTTATATGCGATGTATGAAGATGGGAATACTTACAACAAGCCATATCATAAATCCGCAAAAACAGTCGGTAACGTCATTGGTAACTATCACCCTCATGGGGATAGCTCTGTATATGATGCGATGGTTCGTATGTCACAAAATTGGAAGATTACTAATCCTTTAATTGACATGCAAGGAAACAATGGATCTATCGATGACGATCCGGCGGCTGCGATGCGTTATACAGAAGCGCGTTTAGCCAAAATTAGTGATTTTTTGTTGCAGGACATTGATAAAGATACAGTGGAATGGGCACCCAACTTTTCCGATGAGAAGATGGAACCAACTGTACTTCCAGCACGCTTTCCTAACTTATTAGTCAATGGTATTACAGGTATTGCAGCTGGATATGCCACAAATATTCCACCTCACAATTTAAATGAGGTTGTACAAGCAAGTATTTATCGTATTTCACACCCCGATTGTTCATTAGAAGAATTGATGCAGTTTGTGAAAGGTCCTGACTTTCCTACAGGCGGCATCGTGATGGGACTTGACGGAATCAAACAAGCCTTTAAAACAGGTCGTGGACGTATTTTAATTCGTTCTAAAGTGGAAATTGTACCAACACGTACAATTAAACAAATTGTGATTCATGAGATTCCTTATGAAGTAATCAAGTCGAACTTGGTAAAGAAAATTGATGAGATTCGTTTAAATAAAAAAATCGATGGCATTTTAGATGTGCGTGACGAAAGTGATCGTACGGGATTAAGAATTGTCGTGGATCTTAAAAAAGATAGTAATGATGAACAGATCTTAAACTATTTATATAAAAATACAGATCTTCAAATATCATACAATTACAACGTCATTGCGATTGTGAACAAGGCACCCGTACAAATGTCATTAGCCATGATGTTAGATGCCTTTATCAACCACAGAGAAGATGTAGTGATTCGTAGAAGTAAATATGATTTAGCCTCTAAAAAAGATCGTGCACACATATTAGAAGGCTTGATCAAAGCTGTAAGTGTAATGGATGAGATCATTCGTATCATTCGTAAATCAAAAGATAAGGCCCACGCCAAAAAGAATTTGATTGAACGTTTTGACTTTACAGAAAAACAAGCAGAAGCTATTGTCGTAATGCGCTTATATCGTTTAACAAATACAGATGTTAAAGAATTAAAGGCAGAATTTAAACAACTACAATGTGACATTGTCCAATTAGAAAAAATCATTTCAAATAAGAATGAACTTCATAAAGTCATGGTGGAAGAATTAGAAAAGGTGAATGAAGAATTTAATACACCTCGTCTTTCGGATATTGTACATGAAGTGAAAGAAATCGTAATTGATGAAAAGGCTATGATCTCCAAAGAAGAATGTATGATCACAATTACGCGTGATGGCTATATCAAGCGTGTATCTATGCGAAGCTATAATGCTTCTAGTGAATCCATGACACAACGAAAAGATACAGATTCATTAGTTTGTTACGGAGCGAGTCATACATTACAGACATTAGTTTTCTTCACAAACCGTGGCACATATGGATATATTCCGGTTTATCAGATTGAAGAGGCAAAATGGAAAGATTTGGGTGGTCATATCTCAAATTATATTAAGATGGATTCAAGTGAAAAAATTATCGCAGCCTATGTATTGGATTCCTTTAAAACAGGAGTTCATGTTATAAGTGCAAGTCGTCATGGTATGATCAAGCGTACTGAATTAAAAGAATTTGAAGTTTCACGTTCTAATAAAACAATGGCATGTATGAAGATTGGGGCTATGGACGAAATGATTAATGTATCTTTATCTTATAAACCAGATGATCACGTCATTCTGGTAAGTGAACAAGGCTATGGCTTGATGTATCCGGTTGAACAAATTCCGTTGGTTTCAAATAAATCCAAAGGTGTGAAGGCGATGAATCTATCAAAGGATGATTGCGTAGCTTCTATTTGTGTTAGTCAAAATCGTGAGGAACAAGTCTTAGTTTCTACGACAACCCTTTCTTTAAAGCGTATGAAACAAACGGAGATTGCGGCATTAAATCGTCCGGCGAAAGGAAATCGTATTTGTAAGTTAGTGAAGTCCAATCCAAATGTGATATTAAATGTACATATGGTTGATTTAAATACACCATTTGAAATTTATGCAGAAGATATTATGCGCTTTGAGGCCAAAGAAATCAGTTTGATGAATGCCCAATCCACATTCTCTTCACCACTAGGCAAAGTAGACAAGTTTGAGTGGGTCTCACCACTTGAAAATATTACGGATGGTTCTTGGGTCAAACAAGATGATTTTGAACAACCCTCTTTATTTGATGAGGAAAAAGCATGAGTAAACAACAAGCTAATTTAGTATGCCTTTTGGTTGCGGCCATTTGGAGTGGCGGTTTTATTGCGACCGATGCAGCTTTGCAAACATTTGATCCTTTTACTGTTTTAATGATTCGTTTTATTGGCGCTAGCATCGTTAGTATTATTGTATGTTTAGTCAGTCGTGCAAAGATTTCTAGGGAAGCCTTATTTCGTGGAAGTATTTCAGGTGTTTTAATGTACTTTGCTTTTGCGTTTCAAACCTTTGGCTTATTCTTAACGAATACAGGTCAAAATGCCTTTTTAACAGCTGTCAACGTCGTTCTTGTACCCTATATTGTATGGTTATTATGGAAAAATAAACCGAGCAATCGTCAACTTGCGGCAAGTGTTGTTTGTCTTGCAGGAATTGCCTGCCTAAGCTTATCTAAAGGGTATTTCTCATTTAGTTTTGGCGATAGTCTATCTTTAGCATGTGCCTTCTTCTTTGCGTGTCACATCATATCTTTAGAGTATGCGACAGAAAATTCGAATTCAATTGCGATCAATGCTGTACAAATGAGTGTTGCGGCTATCCTTTCGATTCCACTAGCCTTAAGTTTAGAAACGATACCACAAACAATCACTGCACATGCGTACATGAGTTGTGCTTATATGATCATAGTAGCAACGTTCTTGGCATTTCAACTTCAGACTTTGGCACAAAAATATACAGATGCATCAAGTGCGAGTGTTCTTTTATGTACAGAATCCTTATTTGCGAATGTATTTGGATTTTTATTGTTGCATGAAGAGAAAAGTCCAATTATGATTTTAGGAGGACTTTTGATCTTTGTTTCCGTTATTTTAACGGAATATAGTGGTCAATTCATATTGTCAAAACCCCAAAAAGATAGTAGAATAGATGAGTAGATAGTGAGGTTGACTAAAATATGGGTGTATCAATTTTTTATACGATAGTGGGAGCCATCATTGGTGGCTTGGTTACTTTCTACTTCACTCGTAAGAAGTTTGAAAAAGAAATTAAAGAAAATCCACCTATTAATGAAAAGATGATTCGTGCAATGTTCTTACAAATGGGACGTAAACCTAGTGAAGCACAGATTCGTCAAATCATGAAATCGGTAAACGCAAACCGTAAATAATGATAAAGTGTCTTATGACACTTTTTTTCTTTTCCTAGGTTGTTTGTGTAATGAAAGTTTTGGTTATATATTAGTAATAAATAAGTTATTGTTTTAGAAGAGGTTAATCTGAAAATAAAATTTATAAAAACAAGAAGTTAGAAGTACAAAAGGGTGCAA
>NZ_JAJDMK010000115.1:0-3858 GCF_020593575.1 Holdemanella sp. DFI.5.55 | reverse complement strand
ATACTCCCCTATAAAAATGGCTATTTATCAACTGTTTGTTGTGACATAGCCAAAAATAAAAAAGGACACTTTTCCAAGCATCCCTAAATTTTATTGAGCATCCTCAATTGCACTGATTTTTGCAACTCTTCCCTTATGTCTTTCACCCTCACTAAATGGAGTGTTCAAGAAAGTATGAACAATATCTTTACAAGTTTCAATACCTGTCGTTCTTTGTCCCATACTCAACATATTCGCATCATTGTGTTCACGAGTCAAACGAGCCATAGTTACATCTGTACATAATGCACAACGGATTCCTTTTACTTTATTTGCAGCAATCGAAATTCCAATTCCAGTGCCACACATAACAATACCCTTGTCCACTTCTTCATTCACAACTAAATCCGCACACGCTTTTGCCATATCCGGATAATCAACACTGTTTGTACTATGACAACCACAATCCACAACTTCATGTCCTTCATCAATCAACATTTGTTTAATTTCTTCCTTATATGTGTATGCTCCATGATCACATGCCATACCAATTTTCATTCTTTAATCCTCCTCAACATCTACAAACATTTTACAACTTTTCCATCTTTGCGTAAATACAACTAACTTTTCGCATCAAAAGATTTTCTACAAGAAGGACAACGAACTTCAATTTTCCCCTTATTTCTAGGAACACGAATAATTTGCGCACATTCAGGACAAACTAAATACTTATTTTGTTTATCCTTTAAAGACTTGTTAAATGCTTGAAAACGATGAACTATTTTGGCCTGAATCCGAATAAACTTTTGATTTTCAATTGATCTTGCCACATAGTTTTTCGATAATGCACGTGCTAAATAAATAATAATACTAATATAGAACAATATATTTATGACAATATTTCTTCTAAAAAATAAACTTAATACTAATAAAATAAGTTCTACATAAAATATGAACTGATTTAATTTATCCGTACCATATCTACCTTGCATAAAACGATATAATTTTTCTCTCATTCTCATCACCGAGTTCTATAATAACATACAATATATGAACTCGCTATGTGAATTTTACTATCATTTATATACTTGTTTTTGTTGTTTACAAATTTTTTCATATTTTTATGAAACATTTTCAATTTTTGTGTTATAATCATCACGTATTAATAAGGGAGGACTTAAAATGAAAGACCTAGAGCAATTATACGAAACAGTAAAAAAACGAAATCCCAATGACAAAGAATTTCTTCAAGCCGTTGAAGAAGTATTCGAATCATTGAATATTATCGCAGATGTACATCCGGAAGAATTAGACGATGATGTATTAGAAAGATTTGTAGAACCTGAAAGACAAATCATTTTCCGTGTCCCTTGGGTTGATGACAATGGCAAAACTCAAGTAAACCGTGGTTACCGTGTTGAATTTAACTCAGCCATCGGACCATATAAAGGAGGTTTACGATTCCACCCATCTGTAAACATTAGTATCATCAAATTCTTAGGATTTGAACAAGTATTAAAAAATTCATTGACTACACTTCCTATGGGAGGTGGAAAAGGTGGATCTGATTTCGATCCAAAAGGAAAAAGTGATCGCGAAGTTATGCGTTTCTGCCAAAGCTTCATGAGCGAATTATACCGTCACATCGGACCAAACACAGATGTTCCTGCTGGAGACATTGGTGTTGGGGGCCGTGAAGTCGGATATTTATTTGGACAATATAAACGTTTGAAAAATGAATACAGCGGCGTATTGACAGGTAAAGGATTAACATTCGGTGGATCCTTGATTCGTACCGAAGCTACTGGATATGGTTTATGTTACTTTACACAAGCTTTATTAAAAGATAACGGAACTAGCTTTGAAGGAAAAACAGTCACGATTTCCGGAAGTGGTAACGTAGCTATCTATGCTTGTGAAAAAGCAACACAACTTGGAGCAAAGGTTGTAACTATGTCCGATTCAAACGGATTCATTTACGATCCAGAGGGAATTGATTTAGATTTAGTTAAAGACATCAAAGAAATTCGTCGTGGACGCATTAAAGAATATGTTGAAAAAAGACCAGGTGCAACATACACACCAAATGCTCGTCCATGGACTGTTGCATGCGATATCGCACTTCCATGCGCCACTCAGAACGAACTTGATTTAGAAGATGCAAAAGCATTAGTAGCTAATAAAGTTTTCGCTGTATGCGAAGGGGCTAACATGCCAACAACACCAGAAGCTATCCACTATCTTATGAAAAACGGTGTATTCTATGCTCCAGGTAAAGCAAGCAATGCCGGAGGTGTTGCTTGTTCAGGTCTTGAAATGTCACAAAATGCTCAACACTTATCTTGGACAGCAGAAGAAGTTGATCAAAAGCTTGAAAACATTATGGTAAATATTTTCAAAACTTGCCGTGATACTGCTTCAGAATATGGTCATGAAAAAGAATATGTAGTTGGAGCTAACATTGCTGGATTCTTAAAAGTTGCAAAAGCAATGAAAGCACAAGGTACTGTTTAATAACATAAAAGCCGATTTCGGCTTTTATTTTTTATCATTTTGCATTATTATCTTAAAAGTAAAAAGGTTGTGATTATTCTATGAAACGAGCAAAACAAACATCTGAATCCATTGAACTCGGTATTCTTTTGGCATTATCCGGTGGATTTATGGATGCCTATTCCTATTTAGCAAGAGGACAAGTCTTCGCAAATGCCCAAACTGGAAATATGCTCCTCTTTGGTGTCAATTTAGCAAGTGGACAATTCCAGCATGCTCTACATTATTTATGTCCTGTACTAGCTTTTGGTCTAGGTATTTTCTTAGCGGAATTTGTACATTTTCAAAAAATTCAAAAAGTACACTGGCGACAAGTTACTCTCTTGATTGAAATCATTATATTATTTGGCATTGGGTATATTTCATTCGAACAAAACCTTCTCGCAAATTCTTTAACTTCTTTTGCGTGTGGCTTACAAGTACAAGCCTTTCGTAAAATACATGGTAAAGGTTACGCAACAACGATGTGTATTGGAAATTTAAGAACAGGGACACACGAAATGTGTAATTATTTATGCACAAAAAAAGTCCAACATCTACAAAGTGGACTTCTCTACTACTTAATTATTTTAACATTTATAATCGGTGCTATTCTAGGAAACTTTTGTATTCGGATTTTTTCAGCAAAAGCTATCTGGATAAGCGTTTCACTATTAATACTCGCCTTTATTTTAATGTTTGTTGACCGTGAAAAAGATGAGGCTTTTCAATAAGTTTTAATTCTGTATCACAATCCATTCTCGTCACCGAACAATTTGGCACTAAAGCTGCTGTATTCGGTTTTTCATCCACAAAACCGGGACATAATACGTTCACAATATGTTTGATGGCAGAACCATGACAAACTACTAAAACATTCGCATTCGGATATTCGGATGCGATTTTTTTTAATTCCTTCGTTACTCTTTCTATAACATCACTATGATTTTCACCACCACAAAAACGATAACCATCTGGAAAACGTACTCCATCTTTAAATATATCCACTGATTTTTCAGCCTCAAAATCACCAAAACTCTGCTCCTTTAAACTTTTAGAAGGAATAATCTTTACATTTCTACCCTCTAAAATAGAGTTTGCCGTATCTATAGCTCTTTCACTCGTTGAACAAAAACATACATTAAATGGAACATTCTTCAATTCTTTACCCAATTGTTTTGCCTGAGAAACACCCAAATCCGTCAACGGTGAATCACACCATCCTTGAATACGGCCTTTACGATTAAATACCGTTTCTCCATGTCTAATAATATAAAAATGTGTCATATATATACCTGGTATATTGTAATTGACCCATCTAGCTGGTCATTTACAACATACATCTCC
>NZ_JAJDMK010000114.1:0-3965 GCF_020593575.1 Holdemanella sp. DFI.5.55 | reverse complement strand
ATATATGTCACAAAACATAAAGATTAAAGGAAAAAATCCTTATGATGTTCTTGCGCTTACGCTAACACAAAAATGTTCTGCACAGTGTGAAAAACAAGTATCGCTCTTTACAGGTGGTACTTGTTTTGCATGTTTTAATATAGAAGGAATTTGAATTGACCATCAAATTCCTTCTATAGGGCAGTTATTCTTAGCTTTTGCCTAATCGAATTATAGCATGCTTTTTAGCGAATATAATGCTAATCACTATCACTAGTCCAGTAGGAATATTTAATATATCTGATGTTAAACCTGAGCTTAAGGCAACAGAAAATATCTTTTTCGAAACACTTCCAAATGTTAACTATATTTCAAATGACTCTATAAATGATCTTGGATTAGAAATTCTAAAAACAACAAAGGAATATCCAGAAATTAGCGCTCCTAAAATAACTCTTCAAATTCAAAAATATGATTCTTCCATTACGTTGTAAACCGAATAGCAACTAATAAATTACAAGTATTCATTGATTTAAAACGTCATAAAAAATATAGCTAAAATGACTAGCATGATTGCACCAAGAATATAAGATTTAGATGAATGACCTTTTTCTTTTAATTCAAACAAGTAAAGACAGATATTACTGATTGCTATACATATATATGCTAAACCCAAAAATTGATAATAATAGTGATTACGAAAAAAATATCCTAAGATCACAAGTGAAAAGGCAAGAAAAATACATATGAAACGCATTTTACTCCAATTTAAATTTTTCATAATTCATCTCCTTTTTAGTATGCTACATTTTTGTTTTTATACTTTGTGTACAGAGCAAATATGATAATAAGTGCAATTTGAATAATATACGTAATAAACTTGATATCACATAATAGATTTATGATTAGATCTTCTGCAATGGTTGCCAGTAAAATAACTACTATTGGATGTTCATTCTTTTTTAAATGCTTAACGGCAATGCCAAATATGCCTGAGGATACCATATAATATATAAAATCAATTTCATAACTTATAAGAGCTTGAGAAACAGAAGATGTATTTACTATAGGTATGATCATGGAGCAAACAAATAATGCTAAATAGTTCATAAAGATCCTTTCGTTTACTAAGTGATTTTGAAATATGTCTAAATATCTATTTAAAAAACAGAATAGAAACTGTTTAAAGCTAGATTGGCTATGATATATAATGCGAATCCAATGTAAAAATGATATATGTTGTTTTTGCTTAATGTTAAAATTTGATATCCAATAAACATACACATAAATAGTAAATCAAAGAATAAGTATACTAAATATTTGAATTCTGGAAATAGGAATAAGAAGTCAATACATATTAATAAAAATGAGAAAATGACTCCACCCAACCATATCAGTAACTTATAATGTTTCGTTCTGAAAAAAATCATTTGTCTTAAACAGATTAAGAAATTAAGAAATTTAAATACTAGAAAGAATTTAAACAACTTCACATCAAAAAACATGAATACTAATAATAATGATTGTGAACATGTCTTCCAATCCATAAAGAGAGCGGCAGGAAATAAACCCGTTAAGTATAGTTTTAGTATCAATAGTATAGATCCATATAGAAGAAAATATTTACTTAGCTGTTTCTTCATATAATTTACCGTTTTTCATTGTAATAAATCGTGAATATCCTATATCAACAAAATCATGTGATGCGATTATTACAGTTTTTCCTTTTTCTATAAGATCTTTCATCTTCTTGATAAATACTTCTATTGAATAATCATCTAATCCTCGGGTAGGCTCATCAAATATTAATATATCTTGATTTTCCATTATTGCTTGTATAATTCCCATTTTCTGTTTCATACCAATAGAATAGTTTCTTAATAGCTTTTTATCGTTTAAATTGAGATGGAAATCTCTACATAAATTCTCTAGTTCCTTAATGTTAAGTTTTGAACGTAGATTGCCTAAGAATAATAGATTTTCTTTTATGTTTGAAAAATCTGAGAATTCCGGATTTTCAATGAGTGCACCAATATAGTAATTAGAGTCGATTTCTACAGATCCAGAATCGATATCTAATAGACCGCAGATCACTTTCAACAATGTAGACTTTCCACAACCATTCTCGCCTTTAATATAGATAACATCATTATCGTAAACGGAAAAATCTAAATCAATTAAAACAGGATTCTCACGAAATGTTTTGTTTATTTTGTTAATTTTTATTATTTCTTTTTTCATAAATAACTCACTTTCTAAAACAATTGAAAGATTAAATTACAGATGTAATAGTTGTATATGGCCATAATCAAATAGGATATTAAAATACAAATATGAATAGGCGATTCCTTATAGAACCAATAAACCTGAAATGAAATCAATGATAAATTCAAGATAACGTAAAATGATAATTGCGCTAAATATAAGTGCATATGCTCTTGAGGAATACCTATTAAATAGGCAAATAATAGGTATACCACCACAAAAAATATGAACCAGATCAGCAATTCGATTTTTAAAATAAATTTGCAGTATTTTGATTTGCTTATTCGGATTACTGAAAATTTTCTTAATCTTTGATAAGTGTAATATCTATATATTAGGAATACATATAGAATATTGGTGAAAACAAGAAATGGCATATTTGAGTTAAATAAAAAGCTAACTCCATTGTTTTCTCCCGAAAGGAATATATATCGATATAGTTCCACTCCCATTACGATACTAGATATCGTGAATAGAAACATGTGAAATTTAGATAACATAAAATTTTTGAAATATTCTTTAACCATTTTGCTCACGATCCTTTAAAACAAATTTTGATAAGATAAACAGTAAAATAGAATAAAATATAAAGCAAAGAATAACGATTATAATAGAAAAAATACCTTTGTCTATAGACCATAATCCAATTATTCCAGGACATAATAATGTGAATGAAGAAAAAATATAAAAGATCCATTTTATTTCAAAAGGAATTATAGATCCGATTATGGAGAATAATATTGTAGATACAACACTATAAATGCTAAGTGACAAAATATATGCATATTTATTTAAAATCAACTGAGATAGCAAGAAACAAAAGTAATTTAAGAAACTCCAGCCGATTATTTGAAACAGTGTAAATAAGCATAAGTCTAACATACCTATATTAGTAAAGTAATTTGCTACATATTGTATGTCTTTACCAATTATTGGAAGACACATAAAGTGAATAATTAGAACTGTTATTGCATTGATTATAACAGGATAATACCAAATATCCTTAATAGACTGTTTAAAACATTGCTTGAAATAATTTTTATATCCAATTCTAGAAACAATCATCACATCAAAGCGATTATTTCTATATATACAAGAATTTAAATTAGTGATTATTGGGATGATAAATAAAAGTATAAATTCAAAAACTATAAACTCTCTACCAGCGTATATTTCAAAAAAGAATGAAAGCCCACTAAAATTACCATCAGCTAAAAACTGATAATCTTTTTGTTTGAGCAAAATAAATAACATAGAAATTAGGCATAAAGCCAACAAGCTGAATAGCTTTGTGCTAGCTTGTTTTTTATTAATATTCATTTTTATCAACAATCACAGTTAAGTGATCATGTGGCTCTAAATTATTTGATTTTGCTCTGGTTTTAACGGATATGTTTTCTGTAATGCTGTTTATTATAGTTTTATTGTATGAATCCAACGTATCTTTTGTAAATCCCAATGATTTTATTTTCACTTCTTTCATAGTAAATTCCTCCCCCCCCTGTTTTTTTATTAATTAAAATTAAACATTTGAATTAGTAAATGAAGTTATTTTTTAATAGGTGTTTTATGCTTGAGTTTGTACCATGGGTATCACTTCTCCAATCGCTTAATGACTTATGATATATATATCTATTCGTTACTTTAACTATAAAGTATTTTAAAATAGGCTCTGTCACAACAAATGGTTGATTTTTGACGAGAAATAGCGTACAATAATA
>NZ_JAJDMK010000113.1:0-3966 GCF_020593575.1 Holdemanella sp. DFI.5.55 | reverse complement strand
TACAATAATTTAAAGCCGGTATTTTCACATAACCCTACACTATTTTAGAGCGCCCATGTAATTTAGTCATGATACGACGAATATCTTCTTCATATGGTGTACCTGCTAAATTTTCTAATGCAGGATTAAAGTATTCCATCATATGATCCACATCTTTTAAATAAGAATATTGAAGCCCAATTAAATATTGAATGGTTCCAACAGGGAATTTTTTATTGTTGTCTAGTTCTGACTTACCATCCCACATACCATTTAAAATTTCTTTACAGTCATCAATATATTTGGCTTCTTTCTTCATTAATATGCTGAATTGAATCTGCATATTCTTGAATGTCTTTTCATCAACATAGCTTTTTCCATAAGAAAGCATGCCCTCTGCTTTTTTGATTTTTCCTTTTTCTAAATAATAATAAAATCCACGAGTTGCGACACTAGCCTTTTGTTTATTTGAAATACGCATATTTTTCAACAATTCAAATTGTTCTTCGATTTTCGTATCATTTCTTTGTGCCAAATAGCCACTTAATCGCATATACTCACGGTTAAATGCCTGATATGAGAATTTACATATTCCTGTATCTAATGTTTTGTAGAATTCGTCATATTGTTCATTGTTCAATTGAACTAATAACTTCTTCCATACAACTTTTTTCATAATTATTGGCACTAAGATAAATACTAATGTCAATATAATTATGATCATTACATTCATTGTCTTACTATCCATTTTGTTCCTTATCCTTTTCTAATTCTAAAGTTAAATCACGAAACTGAGCTAATAAATCTTCGTCAATTCCATCTTTTCTTAATTTTTCCATGTAAACAGCATCTAAATCGTCTACATCTTTTGTTAAATCATCACGCTCAGAATCCGTCAAACGATGTCGAATACCCACCGCTAACACCTCACAATCTCTAAAGGTTAGAATACATGATTTATATATTTATTTCAAGGTTTTGATTTGCACTTTTTAGTAAAGTATCAAAAAAAGGAACCCTATTGGATTCCTTTAAAAGTCTTACAATTATTAAGCTAATTCTGAGAAGTACTTAATTGTACGAACCATTTGGCTTGTGTAAGAGTTTTCGTTGTCGTACCAAGAAACAACTTGTACGTGAGTAGTTCCGTCACCTAATGAGTGAGCCATTGTTTGAGTTGCATCGAACAATGATCCGTAACGCATACCAATAATATCACTAGATACTAATTGTTCTTCAGTGTATCCGAATGATTCAGTTGTAGCAGCTTTCATAGCAGCGTTGATTTGATCAACAGTTACGTCACCTTCAACAACAGCTACTAAAATAGTAGTTGATCCTGTAGGAGTTGGAACACGTTGAGCAGATCCGATTAATTTTCCGTTTAATTCAGGGATAACTAATCCGATAGCTTTTGCAGCACCTGTTGAGTTAGGAACAATGTTAACTGCAGCAGCACGGCTACGACGTAAATCACCTTTACGTTGAGGTCCGTCTAATGTCATTTGGTCACCTGTGTAAGCGTGAACTGTAGTCATGATACCTGATTTAACTGGAGCTAGTTGGTTCAAAGCGTTAGCCATTGGAGCTAAACAGTTTGTTGTACAAGAAGCTGCAGAAATTACTGTATCTTCTGGTTTTAATGTTTCGTGGTTTACATTGTAAACGATTGTTGGTAAGTCATTTCCTGCTGGAGCAGAGATAACAACTTTACGAGCACCTGCTTTAATGTGTGCTTCTGCTTTAGCTTTTGAAGTATAGAATCCTGTACATTCTAATACTACGTCAACGCCTAATTCACCCCAAGGTAATTTAGAAGCATCAGCTTCTGCGTAGATAGTGATTTCTTTTCCATCTACTGTAATTGAATTTTCACCAGCAACAACTGTGTCAGCCTTAGCGTAAGTTCCTTGAGTTGAATCATATTTCAACAAGTGAGCTAACATCTTAGGGCTAGTCAAGTCATTGATAGCTACTACTTCGTAGCCTTCAGCACCAAACATTTGACGGAATGCCAAACGTCCGATACGTCCAAAACCGTTAATCGCAACTTTTACTGTCATGTCAGTAAATCCTCCTTTAAATACCATTGTTATTATAAAAGCCTACTGTTGATTTGTCAATTCTCTAACAAGTAAAACTTTTTACAACTAACAACACTTATATATTAGACTATTTACAATTCATTCTCAAGCATTTTCACACTTTTTACATAACCTTAATTGTGCTATTATATTCAAAAGGAGGAATTAAAAATGAACCAAAGTTTAATCCTAGATTTACTAGAAAATAATGCTCGTCTAACTTCACAAGATCTAGCGGATATTTTGAATGAAGATGAAGCAAGTATAAAATCAGAGATTCAATCTTTAGAAAAAAACAAAATTATTTGTGGCTATCACACAATTATCAACTACAATAAAGCGTTAAAAGATCAAAAAGTTTTAGCATATATTGAAGTAAGTTGTACACCTACAAGAAATAGAGGCTATGACAAGACAGCAGCATTGATTGCCAACTATCCAGAAGTAGATACAATGTATCTATTAAGTGGAGATTGTGATTTCTTATGTTTAGTACAAGGTAAAACCATGTTTGAAGTGGCTCGCTTTGTTTCAGATAAGATTGCCTGTGTTGAAGATGTTCGTTCCACAAAGACATTATTTGTCTTAAAACAATATAAGCAAAGTGGTATTGTCATGATTGACAAACCAGAAGATAAAGAATCAAGATTGGTTGTGACTCCATAATGAAGAGTTTATCTACAAAAGCAACATCTATCAAGCCAAGTGGAATCCGTAAATTCTTTGATTTAGCAAACACAATGGAAGGCGTTATCTCTCTAGGTGTTGGTGAACCCGATTTCGCTACGCCATGGCACATTTGTGAAAATGCGATTCACTACATGAGCACAGGACATACTCACTATACAGCCAATCGTGGGTTGTTGGAGCTTCGTGAAGAAATCTGTAAATTCCATAAGGAACATTACAATCAAACATATGATCCTGAAAATGAAGTTATTGTCACAATTGGTGGTAGTGAAGCCATTGACTTATGTATGCGTGCCCTGTTGAATCCTGGCGATGAAGTTATTGTATTAGACCCTAACTACGTTGCTTATGCACCAAGTGTTACACTAAGTGATGGTGTTGTTGTCCCTTTACAGTTAAAAGAAGAAAATGACTTTAAAATTTTTCCAGAAGATTTAAAGAAAGTCATCACACCAAAGACAAAAGCGATGATCATCAATTATCCTAGCAACCCTACAGGTGGTGTCATGACAAAAGAGGACTACGCAAAAATTGTTGATATCATCAAAGAATCAGGTATATATGTTGTGAGTGATGAAATCTATGCCGAACTAAGCTTTGATCAGCCTTTTGCATCATTAGCCCAATTTGACGAAATCAAATCTCAAATTATTGTCGTAAATGGTTTTTCTAAAGCATATGCGATGACAGGATGGCGTCTAGGCTATTGTATGGCCAACAAAGAACTTTCTTCTGTTATGAATAAGATTCACCAATATGTGATCATGTCAGCTCCTGTTATGTCTCAATACGCAGGTATCGAAGCCATTAAAAACGGCTATGATGATGTATTGATGATGAAAGATGATTATCTAAAAAGAAGAAACTTCTTAGTCAACAGACTCAATCGTATGGGACTAAAGACAAATATGCCTCATGGTACATTCTATGTATTCTGTAATATTCAATCGACAGGCCTTGATTCCGAAACATTCTGCGAAAGATTACTACAAGAACAAAAAGTTGCCTGTGTTCCAGGAAACGCCTTTGGTCCAAGTGGTGAAGGATACATTCGTATCTCTTATGCATATAGCATAGATCACATTAAAGAAGCTGTTGTTCGCTTAGAACAATTCTTGAAGGATTTAGACAAATCAGTCTAGATCTTTTTTTTATAGAGAAAAATTAAATACTTTCTCAAAAGTGGCGTAAAACCAAGGGGTTAAGCTGTTTT
>NZ_JAJDMK010000112.1:0-3986 GCF_020593575.1 Holdemanella sp. DFI.5.55 | reverse complement strand
ACCGCTGACCCTCTGCTTGTAAGGCAGATGCTCTCCCAACTGAGCTAAACCTCCATGTTTTTTTATCGCAAACTCGTTTGCGCTCACTTATATTACCAAAGGATATCGGGGATGTCAACGGAATTTTTAATTTTTTTTATAAAATTTTCAAATTTTAATTCAAGAGCCTTTATATAAAGCTTTTTTATTGTTTTATTATTTATTCTTTTTTGTTCCTCAAACAAATATCCATTATGCACAACATACATTTTTGACAAAATCACTGAATATTTTTTACCAAACACAATCTTTTCTTGGATACAATCCAATCGTTTAATCAATTCAAAATCTGAAACATAATGAATATATGTATTATAATACTGACAATACTCTTTCAATTGGTTCGGTTCATCTGGAAAAACAATATATACAGGAATACCTGCTTTTTGAAACGTTGGACTCCACAACAAAAATAAATCATGATAGCCTAAAGTTTTTTCTAACTCAATAGAGTCCAGCACCACCAAAAGCGATGTATCCTTTATATTCGGTATTTGGATTTTTTCAATTTTGTTCATTTATATATGTAGGAATGCATGCATATTGTATCACAATTTAACCTGGTGTAAAATATAGGCATATATTAGGAGGGGTTACATGATTCAAATGGGAATTGATTTGGGTACAAACTACATCCGGCTTTGTACACAAGAAGATGGTCTACTATATAATGAGCCATGCATGGTTGCGCTTGATGAGCAAAATCATGTTTTAGGCATTGGTGAAGACGCTAAGGATTTAATCGGATCCATGGATCCAAATATTAAAGTAATATCTCCTTTACGTGAAAATCCAATTAACTTTGACGTTCTAGACATACTCCTAGAACAACTACTATATGAACACAAAGCTTTTCGTATGTTTCAAAAAACCGTTTTGTTGGTAAGTTATCCAACTAGTTTCAATAAAGAATCATGCGACATATTGAAAGAACACCTTGAAGATTTAGGTACTTACCGCGTTTATTTTGAACAAGAAATCTGGATTGCTGCTATTGGCGCAAAACTCGATTTATTTTTACCCGTTGCTAGCTGTGTATTAAATATTGGTTCTTCAAACTGCGATATTGCAATCTTCCAAAACGGCAAGATGATCAAAAAATCTCGTTGCAACGTATCTGGAAGTACAATTAATATCGCCATTAAAAACTGGCTATTTAAATCCTACAACATGAATGTATCAACAAAACAAGCCGAAAAAATCAAACGTAAGATTGGACAGGTAAATATTCAGCAAGACCCCAAAAGTCTTGAAGTTGTTGGCATGGACCAAAATAGTCATGTACTAAAATCCGCAATCATTAACGAAAATCAAATAGTTGGAATCCTAACACCCTTAGTACAACAATGGGCCAACTGGATTCTACAATTTCTATCTAGCTTGCCAATCACAATGCAGCAAGATGTAAAAACTCGCGGAATCATATGTTGTGGTGGATCCATGTTAATGAATGGACTACCTTCCTATCTACAAAACACAATAGGATGTCCAATCTTTGTCACAGACGATCCAATCAATACAGTTTCTGCAGGATTAATGATTCTTTTATCCCGCATGGAAGATTAAGCTCAATTTAAGGAAAATCATTTAACATTAAACCGTAAACAGCAGAACACTTATTCATATCCTATTCCCTTTTCTCTTAATGCTGTTTCAAAAGCTCCCAATGGGAGTTTTTCTTTTTGTGTGATATAATTTGTTCCATTAGGAGGACCTTTATGAACAAAAATATCGTATCATCAATCTTATATTCAATCACAGCCATCTGCTTATTTATATTCGCTTATAACCTGACTTATACATTCCTGTATATAGGTATCTTATTTTTAGCCATCGCAACAATCTATTCAAAGAAGGTTAAAAAATAATGAAAAGAAAAAACAGCAACAACACATGGCTATATACAATCTGCATTGTCTTAATAGCTATAGTATTCGGATTCTTATCCTTTATACCAGTAAATATAGAATGTATTAAGCCATTTATCGCATATTTTGATCCAACTAAATTATTATCAAACTTACCATTATGGATCTTCACAAACTGCATTATCTCACTTTATTCACATTCTGAAAAAACATCTATATTAAATACAACCCTATTCAGTATTGTTTGTTTTGTAAGTTATTCACTATTCTCAATGATTCTAACACACACAATACCAAAAGATATGTTTCTAACATGGATATTATTCATTTTAATTTGGACAATATTTAGTTATTTAGTATGGTCAGCCAATCGACAAGATACGAAAGGATGGATTCTTTCAACCATTCTTTTAGCCATACTATTTAGCACATGCTTCACTTATACAGATAACACACTATCCAGTACGACCATTTTAAATTTTTTACTCTATGTATTCCTTGTAGTAGTCCTATATAAAGGAACAAAAGAAACATTGATCATTGTGATTTTGTCTATTATTTTAGCCTTGATTCTTAGTAAAACAAAAATTCAAATAATTTTTACAAAAAGTGCTTGCATTTATTTTAACTCGGTGATATTATAAATAGGCACTTACGGAGGTTTAGCTCAGTTGGGAGAGCATCTGCCTTACAAGCAGAGGGTCAGCGGTTCGAGCCCGTTAACCTCCACCATTTAAATGCCGACTTAGCTCAATTGGTAGAGCAACTGACTTGTAATCAGTAGGTTGTGGGTTCAATTCCTATAGTCGGCACCACTTGTGACCCGTTAGCTCAGTTGGTAGAGCATTTGACTTTTAATCAAAGGGTCGGGCGTTCGAATCGCCCACGGGTCACCACTTATATTTGCAGGTGTAGTTCAATGGTAGAACTTCAGCCTTCCAAGCTGACTACGTGAGTTCGATTCTCATCACCTGCTCCATGTAAAAAACTACTCGCAAGCGCGAGTTTTTTTGTATCTAAAATGCCAAGGATTAATCCTTGGCACTTTTTATAAATTCATATATATCCTCGTAAATTATTTGATTCTCTTTTTCATTTAAGATTTCATGTTTTAAAGTCGGATATAATTTACTAGATACATTTTTATATCCAACACCCATTAAGAATTGTTTCAATTGTTCAAATTTATCCTTACCCTGAATGACCGGATCTTCTTGACCTGCAATCATAAATATATGTAAGTTTTCATTAGTGACATTCCATCCTTTTTTATCAAAGGCTTTGATCATCAATTGAAATAAGTTAATAAAACCATTCGTTGTAAATAAGAATCCACACATTTCATCTGCTTCATATTGCTCTACATTCTCAACACATTTACTCAACCAACGATTACCCGATTCATATCCTGCAAAAGCCATCTTATTCAATAAGCCATTACCTTTCTTCTCCTTATAGAAAGGCTTTATTATTTTTGCCAATGCCAAACCTAGAGTTGCCGCCGAATTTTCAGTAGGTGGACCACACAAAATCAGTTGATCAATATATGCATCATATTTCTTTAAGTAACAACGAGCCACTAAAGTCCCCATACTGTGACTAAATAACGTTATCTCTAATCCAGGATACATTTCACGTACATATTCCGTAACCTGGAATAAATCCTCCACAATATAATCCGCATTTTCAGTGTAGAAATATCCATAATCATTTTTTGATTTCACGCTACTTCCATGACCTCTATGATCATGAATCACACAAACATAACCACGATCATTTAAATATCGCATAAAGTCAAAATAACGCTCTTTATGCTCGGCCATACCATGCGAAAACTGTACGACTCCTTTTGGATTCTTGCACTCCATAATCGCAATCTCTAAGTTTAACCCATCTTGTTTTGATGTTATTTTCTTAATTATCATATTATAGTACCTACATATCTTTCTTGTACTCATTGTATCAAATATATAATTATCAAAACTATACAAAAACAAAAAAAAGACCATTTTTTAAAATGGTCCCAGACTGTTGACAAAGTGACTGTCGACAGTCTTTTTAAAATCTGATAGAATATCT
>NZ_JAJDMK010000111.1:0-4317 GCF_020593575.1 Holdemanella sp. DFI.5.55 | reverse complement strand
CATAAATTGAGTAATCCATAATGATTTCACCATTTGGCCCCATTTTAGCTAACTGTTTGATTCCACCACCAAAACGAGAACCAATTCCAGCCGCCATAATAATTAATGTTGTTTTCATATTATCAAAAACTCTCCTTGTCAATCCGTATATCCATTATACTAAAATGCATACACCTTCACAAGTTAACTATAGTTTAGATACGAAACAAACACCAAATGCATTTGGTCCAATATGAACTCCAATTGTTGAACCAATACGAACACGATTCACATCTAAATCCAGTTTTGATTCTAATTTTTCAACATTCTCTAAACCATATGAATACAATGTATAAACTGGATACAATGTATCAACAATATCTGACTGCATCTTTTCACATACAACACTCGTTGCCTTATTTACACCACGTGTCTTACCGGCAACCACAACTTCTCCATGGTCTACACAAATAATTGGTTTAATACTTGCTAAAGTTCCAATAGCCGCTGCTGTCTTAGAAATTCTTCCACCCTTAGCCAAATATTCCAATGTATCTAAACCCGCATAAATATGCACATGCTCTTTTAGTTCTTCTAAGCCAGATACAATATTTTCAACACTTCTATTTTCATCAATCCAGTTTATCGCCACTTCACATAGTAAGCGAATTCCAGTAACCGCAGTTAATGTATCTACAATATAGATATTTTCATAATCCACCATGTCTTTTGCCAGACAAGCACTCTGATATGTTCCACTTAGCTTACTCGATAAAGATAAACAAATCAATGTCTCTTGTTTCTTCTTCACTTCTTCGAAGATATCTAAAAATTCTTGTGGTGATGGTTGTGATGTTTTAAAAAATTCTTTTGAATTCATCATCTTCTCATAAAACGTTTCCTTATCAATATCAACACCATCCAAATAATTCTTTCCTTCAATCTGAATTTGTAATGGCACAAAATATAAATTTTTATTTCTAATCTCTTCTTGCGTATAATCACTCGCTGAATCTACTAATAATCGAATCATATTTTTCTCCTTAGTTAACTTAATTAACTGTTCACATTATATACTATTAAAACAATCTGTCAAATTTTTTAAAAAAATACTTGCATTAATTAAAATCATGTAGTAATATAAGTGAGAACTTGTCAAGAAAGACGAGTCTCATATACATGGCGCGTTGGAGAAACGGTTAACTCACATGCCTTTCACGCATGCATTCACGGGTTCGAATCCCGTACGCGTCACCATTTTCAAACAAAGTCCGAAAGGACTTCTTTTTTTATTCAAAATACATTTTTTCAGAAAACTTAACATTATTTTTTCACAAATTTGCGTAAACCCTTTCATAGATGATATAATCTAAATCATTGAGAAAGGGTGTTTATATTATGCACAATAAACGTAGTACATTTTCTGGCAAATTAGGATTTGTCTTGTCTGCCGCTGGAGCCAGTGTTGGCCTTGGTAACATTTGGCGGTTTCCTTATTTAGCCGCAAAATACGGAGGAGGAATCTTCCTACTTATTTACATTGTTCTGGCCTTAACTTTTGGTTATACAATGATCATAGCCGAAACGACATTAGGTAGAATGACAAAGAAAAGTCCAGTGGGAGCTTTTCATACTTTCGCAAAGACAAAGTTTGCATCATTTTCCGGATGGATCAATGCCATTATTCCCATCTTGATCGTACCCTATTATTCTGTAATCGGAGGTTGGGTCATCAAGTACTTATTCGAATATTTAAAAGGTGATGCAAAATTACTTGCCACAGATACATATTTTCCAAACTTCATTTCAAACGGAGTATCTACAGAAATATGTTTTATACTCTTTACTTTCTTTACACTCGCCATCATTTATGCAGGAGTTCAAAACGGAATTGAAAGAGTATCCAAATTTATGATGCCAGTTCTTGTCGTACTATCTGTAATCATTGCAGGATATTCAATCAGTCGACCTGGCGCTTTTGAAGGTGTTAAATATTTCTTAATTCCAAATTTTGATAATTTTTCATGGATGACCGTAGTAAGTGCTATGGGACAAATGTTCTATTCGTTATCCATTGCGATGGGTATTTTAATCACATTTGGCTCTTATATGAAAAAAGATGTTTCCATTGAAGGTTCAACAGAAAACGTAGAAATTTTCGATACAGCCATTGCGATTATGGCAGGATTGATGATTATTCCAGCTGTATTTTCTTTTTCAGGTGGAGATATGGAAACATTAAAAGCTGGACCATCCTTGATGTTCATCACAATCCCTAAAGTATTCGCAAGTATGGGACTAGGTACAGGTATCGGTATCATTTTCTTCTTGTTGGTGTTATTCGCAGCTATCACAAGCTCTATTGCGCTAACCGAAAGTGCTGTATCCACATTCCAAGATGAATTACATTGGTCTAGAAAAAAATCTACAATCATTTTAGGCATTATTATGATTGGGTTAGGAACACTATCATGTTTAGGTTATGGTCCATTGTCAAACGTAACAATCATCGGAATGCAATTTTTAGACTTCTTTGATTTCTTGACAAACTCAGTCATGATGCCAATCGCTGCCATTGCGATTTGTATCTTTGTTTCAAGAGTTGTTGGATTAGAAAAAGTCGAAGCAGAAATCACAAAAGATGGAAATTCATTCAAACGTAAGAAAATATTCAATTTCATGATTCAATACTTATGTCCAATTTTCGCATTCATTATTTTATTAAGTTCAATTGCGAACGCATTTGGATTTATTTCCATGTAAGCTTAGCTTGTGCTAAGCTTTTTTTGTGTACAATTTTAATGTAAACTAATTGTAGGAGGTAGTTTATGAACATTACAGTATATTTAGGATCAGCCTATGGAAATGATCCAGACTTTAAAACAAAAATAATAGAATTAGGAATATGGATTGCCAAAAACAATCATACATTAGTGTTCGGTGGATCTAAAACCGGATTAATGGGAGAACTAGCCAATAGCACATTAAATGCGGGTGGCAAAGTAATTGGTGTAGAAGCACAAATGTTTGTGGATGAAGGTGTCCACATGGATAATCTTACCGAGCTGTACATTGAAAAAGATATTGCCGATCGAAGAACAAGAATGATTGAACTTGGTGATGCTTTCATTGCCTTTCCAGGCGCAACTGGAACATTAGAAGAAGTCAGTGAAATCTTATCAAAACTTTCACTGTACCAACTTGAATGCCCATGCATTTTCTATAATGTGAATGGATATTACGATCATTTAAAAGCATTCCTACAGCACATGATTGATTGTGAATTATCCACACCAAAGCAGCAACAAAACATCTATTTCTTAGACGCATTAAATGAAATTAAAAAAGTGTTAAGGGAAGCACAATCATGATTTATACAATTACTTTTAACCCCTCATTAGACTACGTTATTCAAGTCGATCATTTTAAGCCTGGTATCATTAATAAAACAAAATTCGAAGAAATCCTTCCCGGAGGAAAAGGCATTAACGTTTCAATTGTCCTATCCAATCTTGGACACGAAAGTACAGCCCTAGGTTTTATGGCAGGTTTTACAGGGGAAGAAATTGAACATCGATTAGAGAGTTATGGAGCTAAAACAGATTTCATCTATGTAAAGAAAGGATTATCTAGAATCAACGTAAAAATGAAATCAGATGAAGAAACAGAAATCAATGGTATGGGGCCTGATATTCAGTCAGAAGACATTCAAGAATTATTCAATCAATTAGATGATCTAACAGAAAAAGATATTCTCGTTATTTCAGGAAGCATCCCAAGTACTTTACCAAATACAATGTATGAACAAATCATGGAGCGTGTTCAGAAAAAGAAAATAAAAGTTGTTGTCGATGCGACAAACAACCTATTATTAAAAGTATTAAAATATAAACCTTTCTTAATAAAACCCAACAATCATGAATTAGGTGAAATCTTTAATGTCGAATTAAACACTCGAGATGAAGTCATTCCTTACGCCAAAAAGCTACAGGAAATGGGTGCTCAAAACGTATTGATTTCTATGGCAGGACAAGGTGCAGTGCTTGTAAGTGATAATAATGAAGTGATTCAAAGTAAAGCGCCAAAAGGAGAGGTAGTGAATTCTGTTGGTGCTGGTGATTCGATGGTTGCAGGTTTCCTTGCAGGATATTTAGAAACAACCGACTATGATAAAGCATTCATCAATGGTTTGTGTTGTGGTAGTGCAAGTGCCTTCCAAGTTGGTCTTGCCACAAAAGAAGATGTAGAAAACATAAAGAAAACTCTTAGCGAAAACTAAGAGTTTTCAGACTGTTGACAAAGTGACTGTCGACAGTCTTTTTAAAATCTGATAGAATA
>NZ_JAJDMK010000110.1:0-4347 GCF_020593575.1 Holdemanella sp. DFI.5.55 | reverse complement strand
CAGTAGGATTGAATGATGCGACAGTTGCAAAATATATTCGAGAGCAGGAAATGCACGATATAGCAATGGATAAAATGAGTGTAAAAGAGTACGCAAATCCATTCTCAGAACCACACCAACAGGCGTATAAACAAGAAAAAGCAAGGAGAAAGAATAAGTAAAAATGAAGCCCTTTGCGAGCTGGCAGTAAAGTTTTATAGCCGCAGAGAAAACCACGCCTTTTAAGCGTGATTTTTAGGTATCATAATAATAAAAACCCATCCTAGTGCTTACTAGAATGGGTTTTTTGTCGTTAATAGTTTCCTGTATAGTTCCACACCTTTGTATAGGATGGCTTCATCAAAGGTGAACTTATTTGAGTGTAATGGAATGGTGTCTCCCGTACCTAAAAAGAAGAAGATAGATGGGGCTACATTTCTATAGTAGCCAAAGTCTTCACTGATAAGTACAGGGCTTTCTAGTTTGTTGACTAGATTGTTTTTGTATATTGTATAGAATAATTCTTCGTTGTTGAATACAGGTGGATAGTGGTGATTGATTTTGAAGTTTACTTGCACCTTGTATTTTTTGATTGCATTATTCATGTTTTGTTCAATGATATTCACAATTTGATCAAATACCTTTGGATCATAATAGCGAATAGAGCCACGTACATGGGCTTGGTCAGCAATGATGTTAAAAGCTGATCCAGAATGGAAAGTTCCAAAATGAAGAAGGTGGAATGTGTTGTCGTCGAAAGCTTTTTCTTCTTGTTCTAAAGACTTTTGTAGAATTTCTACACAAGCCGTTAGTGCATTGATTCCATTTTGAGGTTGGGCTGCATGACTGGCTTTTCCTTTTACTAAAAGTTCAAACTCACATCCGCCTGCCATCATTTCATGAGGACGCGTATAGACTTTGCCTTTTTCAAGTTCTGGATAGATGTGTGTTCCGTAGATGGCGGCAATATTAAATTTATCGAAGAATTTAGATTCAATGATAGGTTTGGCGCCACCAGGTTTTTCTTCGCCTGGCTGAAATAACAATAATACGTTGTAGTCGCTTTCCTTGGCATATTTCGCTAATTCTAAAACCATGGCCATATGGCCGTCGTGCCCGCAGGCGTGCATATATCCATTGGTGCTTTTGAATTCTAGGTCTGTATTTTCTTCCATAGGAAGTGCATCCATATCGGAACGGAATACGATTGTCTTTTCTTTTTGGTTATCAAAATAGGCGGTTACACTATTTTGGATGGGATGATCAATGATGCAGTCATATAAGTCTAATACGTTTTCAATATATTGCGCTGTCTTTTGTGTGGTAAGTTCAATTTCTGGAATTTGGTGTAAATTTCTTCTGTTTTCAATGATTGTTGTCATAAAATTCTCCTTTTATTGGGGTTATTATACACCCTATTTTGAATTGTTAAATAAATTTAACATAGATTTAACATTGTAAAGATAGTATGAATTTGCGTTTAAATTTATATTAAGTGTGTAATTATGAAAAGGTGGAAAATATGACAACAACAAATATATTGTCTTTATTGGGTGGATTAGCTTTATTCCTATATGGAATGCAGATGATGGGAAATGGTCTTGAAGCTGCGGCTGGAGATCGTTTAAAACAAATTTTGGAGAAATTAACTTCAAATCGATTTTTAGGAGTCATTGTAGGTGCGCTTGTTACGGCGGTTATTCAAAGTTCGAGTGCAACAACAGTTATGGTCGTTGGATTTGTCAACGCACAGATGATGACTTTACAACAAGCTGTATGGATTATTATGGGAGCTAACGTCGGTACAACCATTACGGGTCAGTTGATCGCGCTGGATGTAAGTGCCATTGCTCCATTAGTTGCCTTTATGGGTGTGGCATTGATTATGTTTACGAAGAGTGCCAAAGCAACCGATATTGGGCAGATCATTGCAGGTTTGGGTATTCTTTTTATTGGTATGAATATGATGAGTACAGCTATGATGCCATTAAGAGAATCAAAAGAATTTGTTGAATTAGTCACACATTTCTCAAATCCATTAGTAGGTATTTTGGTGGGTGCAGGATTTACGGCTTTGATTCAATCGAGTTCAGCTTCAGTAGGTATTTTACAAGCCCTAGCAGCCAGTGGTGTTATTGGTTTGGATGGAGCTGTATATGTGTTGTTTGGGCAGAATATTGGTACTTGTATTACGGCTGTTCTTGCTTCAATTGGGACAAGTCGTGAGGCTAAGCAGGCTACCGCCATTCACTTGAGCTTTAATATCATTGGTACAACGATCTTTACAATTGTATGTATGTTTACACCATTGGTATCTTGGGTTATTCATTTAACGCCATACAATCCGATTGCACAGATTGCGAATATGCATACTATATTTAATGTTTGTACAACAATCTTGTTGCTTCCATTTGGAAAGTATTTGGCTGAGTTTGCACAACACATCTTGCCGGTTGAAAATAAAGAGATTGAAGATGAGCGTTTATTGTATTTGCAGCCACTACCTAAGTCTAAGAAGATGATTGGTGGTGCAGCTATTTCGGTTAAACAAATTAATGATGAAACAATGCACATGTTGAGTCTTGCGTATGAGAATGTAAATCAGGCTTTTGATCAATTGTTGCAGTTTAGTGATAAGACAGATGAACAGATCTACAAAAGAGAGGATACAGTCAATTACTTGGATAAAGTCATTAGTGAATATATTAGTACGGCTTTGGCTACGCCAAACTTGAATGTGAATATTTCTCAAGCATTGTCTAGCTACTATTTGATGTTAGTGGATATTGAGCGTATTAGTGATTATGCCGTGAATATGAATCATCAGGCGACAAAACGTCTTCAAGGAGATATGACAATTTCGGAAATTGAAATTATAGAGCACATGAAGAAGTTATGTGAGGATATGAAGAATGATTTGGATGATGTAGAAGAGGCAGAACGTAAAGATGATGTGATTGATTCACTTGTATCTAGTTGGCGTGAAGCACAGATTCAAGCTTTAAAACAAAAGAAATGTTCAAGCGAAGTCAGCATGATGTTGTCACGTATTTTTACAGATTTTGAGCGTATTAATGACCACGCTTTAAATGTGTCTCAAGAACTGGACAAGATTACAGTGGAAATTCCTGATTAATAAGCAGTTTTTCTGCTTATTTTTTGTTATAATTTGATTATGAATATTGAGAAGTTATTGAATACAATTATTGAAGCAGGAAAGATGTTAGTGGAGAGTGGTGCGGAAGTCAGCCGTGTCGAAGAAACAATGGTCAGAATGTGTCATTGTTTTGAAGGTATTGAATATGCGGATAGCTATGTGACTTTAACGGGTATCATGTTTTCTTTGACGTATGACAATCAAACAATGACGCGTATTTGCAGGGTACACACGGGAGAGGTAGATTTGAATCGTATTGATCAAATTAATACGCTTTCTAGAAGAATTTGTTCAAATCCAATATCAGTGGATGAGTTAGCTAATGAATTGGATCGAATTAAGGGGATGTCTCGCTATACATTTAAAGAGACAATGCTTTTTGGTGCGGTTGGCGCTGCTGGATTTGGAATGTTCTTTAATGGGACTTTATTAGAAATTGTAATGTCCTTTTTTATTGGAATTTTGATTCGTTGTATTAGCTGTTTCTTGTCAAAACACAAACTAAATTCTTTCTTGAATAATGCGATATCGGCAGGATCTGCAGCACTGAGTGCGCAATTGATCCATCAAGCATTACCGCAGACGAATGTGGATATTATGGTTATTTCTAGCTTTATGCTTTTAGTGCCTGGACTTGCGATTACCAATGCGATTCGTGATACGATTGCAGGAGATTATGTTTCTGGTGTCGCAAGAGCGGTTGATGCCTTTTTGTGTGCTATTGCCATTGCGGTAGGGGCTGGTTTTGTGATGTATTTTTGGATATAGGGGAATGAATTATGATATATGTGATTTTAAAAGCAGGAATCTCTTCATTCCTTGCTAGTTTAGGGTTTGGTTTCCTATTTAATATTAAAGGAAGAAATTTATGGCTAGCCGGTGTTGTAGGCGCCATTGGTGGTGTCTGTTACAAGGTGGGACTGTATTTAGATTGTTCTGAAATATTATCCAATTTCTATGGGGCTTTAGGTTTAGCCTTAGCATCAGAAATATTGGCACGACAATGTAAGACACCAGTCACAACATTTTTAGTTTGTGCATTGATTCCATTGGTTCCTGGAGGCGGTATGTATCGTACGATGCTTGCGGCCATTCGTGGGGATGCTCAAAACACACTAAATATGGGGCTTCAAACGTTGAGTATTGCGGGGGTTTTGGCTTTGGGAATCCTATTGGTTTCCACAATTATGCGTGTGTATTATCAGGAAAAG
>NZ_JAJDMK010000011.1:0-47473 GCF_020593575.1 Holdemanella sp. DFI.5.55 | reverse complement strand
ATGCCTCCCTGTCACGGAGGAGATCGTGGGTTCGAGTCCCATCTGGACCGCCATTCATGCAGATGTAGTTCAATGGTAGAACACAGCCTTGCCAAGGCTGATACGGGGGTTCAATTCCCCTCATCTGCTCCATTTAAAATTAAATATTGGTCCAGTGGTGTAGTGGTTAACATGCCTCCCTGTCACGGAGGAGATCGTGGGTTCGAGTCCCATCTGGACCGCCATTTAGAAATTTAAGTCATCTTAGGATGATTTTTTTTCTTTATATTGACTATTATTTTGTTTCTTAGTTTAATAAAACTATGATTATTAATGCGAGTGGAAGAACAGATATTGTAGCATATTATATGGATTGGTTTGTGAACCGATGGAATGAAGGATATTTTGATGTAAGAAACCCTTTTAATCCAAAACTTGTCAGTCGTATCTTTGTATCTGATGTAGATATGATTGTATTTTGTACAAAAAATCCATTGCCATTGTTAGATGCGATTCATTTATTTCCTGTGCCCATTCAACTACAAGTCACTATCACCGGATACTTTAAAGATATAGAGCCTAATGTTCCAGATAAGAAACAAGTCATTGAATGCATTAAAAAGCTATCATCCTATTTAGGCAAAGAAAATGTATGTGTGCGATATGATCCAATCCTTTTGAATTCCAAATATAATGTTAATTATCATATTCGTGCCTTTAATAAATTATGTAAAATGTTAAAAGGATATGTATCTAAAGTGATTGTCTCTTTTGTGGATGATTATAAAAATGTTCGAAATAATCATTTGGATTATCATGAACCCTTTAATGAGGAATATCTTAAATTAAAAGAAGCTTTTGAAAAGAATGATATAAAAGTTGTGAGTTGCATGGAAAATAAATATCATATTGGTGATGAAAACGATTGTTGCGTCAGCATTAAATATGCCTTTGAAAGAACTGGCAAGCTCTTTAAAGAGTGGAAGGCAAGAGACTGCCATTGCGTAAATATGGTGGATATAGGAGCTTATAATTCTTGTTTACATGGCTGCAAATATTGTTACGCCAATTTTGATTCGAAACAAATTGCGTCAAACTATAAGATGCATGATATAAATTCTAGTTTGTTGATTGGACATTTGAGCTTGGATGATCAAATCAAGATACGTAAAAAATAAGAGTGAAGCTATTTTGCTTCACCCATTAATTTTGTATAGATTTGTGTTAATTCTTTTTTTTCGTCATCTGTCATTTTTCTTTCGGTCGCATCATGACTTTCTAATGTTCCTTCATGTCCATCAATGGCTTTTCCATTCTTTACAACCAACACTAGAGGAACATATAAGGTTAGAATACCTTCATCGTTATTTGACATATAATCTTGGATATATGGTTCAATAATCGCTTTTTGCTCATCTGTATAAAGACGATTCTTTTCTTCGTCTCTTACTTTTACATATTGGATGTCGATTCCATTGTCTTTTGCGACTTTCTTTAAAATGGGTTTAGCTTCTTTGCACCAAGGACAACTTGAAAATTCGAAATATAAAACACCCGATTTTTCTTGCGTGAAATATTGAATGGCTTCATCAAAGCTGATTTCATTGAATGTTGTCTTTGTATCATCTTTTGAATTACACGTTTCTTCTTCGCTTGTGACATCACAAGCTTTTTTTGAAGATGAAGCTGTGTATTTTGTCTGCGATTGACAGGCACATAGCGTTAAGCTTAAAAGAATCAATAATAATTTTTTCATGTCCCTAATATACAAACAATTCAAAAAAAGTAAAGAAAAAGCTCCGATTTCTCGAAGCTTAAAAATCTTAGTGGGGCGGCTGACGCGATTCGAACGCGCGAGTGACGGAGCCACAATCCGCTGTGTTAACCAACTTCACCACAACCGCCATGTTTGCTTGACGCTTAAATAATATACCATGTGATTCTGTACTTTGCAAGTAAAAAAACAAAATAAATTAAAAAAAGTGTATTTTTTTTCGTATAAGAGTATATGAAGGTAAAAGAGATGGAAGTGGAACAGCGCCCACGAGAAAAAGCGCTACGCTATGGCTTAGAATCCTTGAGCGATTTAGAGTTGGTTGCCTTGATTCTTCAAAGCGGGAATAAAAATCGTTCTGTATTCGAAATTGCATCCGATGTATTGAAAGAAAGTGAAGGTTTATCAAAATTAATGTCAATGCATGTAAATACACTGATGCAGATTCAAGGAATACGAGAAGTTAAAGCTTTACAGCTTCTGGCAAGTGTGGAACTCAGTAAACGTGTCATTAGATCAAAGGTGTATCATGCCTCCATTATGAGACCTGAAGATGTGATTGAATGGTTTGAATTTGAGTATGGCTCTATGCCACAAGAATGTTTTATTGCTCTGTATTTAGATACAAAAAGTAAACTCATTTCTCATCGCGTTTTGTTTAAGGGAACGTTGAATGAAAGTGTAGTACATCCTAGAGAAGTGTTTAAAGAGGCTTTTCTTCAAAACGCAAACTCCGTTTTACTTGCCCATAATCATCCTTCTGGTGATTGTACACCATCCAAAGCAGATTTTGAGGTAACCTATAAAATGGTTCATGTCGCAATGACAATGGGAGTGAATTTAATTGATCATATTATTGTAGGACAAAATCAATATTATTCATTTAAAGAGCATAAATATCTCGATTGAAAGAAGGAGGCTTTATCGCTATAATATAAGTTAGTTTGGGGGATATTATGCGTAAATTTACTCGAATTCAAAAAAGATTACTTACGACAATTGTCGTTTTATGTATACTAGCATGTGCAATGTTTGGCTTAAGACAAAACTCCATCACGAATATTGGATATAGTGCATGGACATACTTAAAATATGGATTAATTCAATATCCGTTGTCTTCAATCGGAAATGCAGTTAATGATTTTGCGAATCTTTGGCATGCTTATGATGATAATGAATATTTGTCAAAACAATTGGCAGAACAAAAGAATTATCAGACGGCATATGAAGATGAAAGAAATAAAAATAAACAACTTGAAGGGTTGCTTGAAATGAAAGGCGGATTTGGAGATGCTAAAACAATTAGTGTATCTGTTTTAGAACGTTCAAGTGATTCGTGGTTGCAGACAGTGACAATTTCAGCTGGCAAAAAACAAGGGGTAGAAAAGAATATGCTTGTGGCAACAAGTGATGGTGCCATTGGCTTGGTAGAAAGTGTTCAAACAATGACGAGCACTGTACAATTGTTGACAAGCCAGCATTTAAGTAATGATATTGCGATAAAGATGTCTTTGGAAGATGGTACAAGTGTAGAAGGTGTTTTACAATCGTATGATACAGAAAAAAAGGCATATCGAGTATCTTTGTTTGACAATGATGCGATTGTCACAAAAGGACAAAAAGTTGCGACAAGTGGTAAAGGTGGAAACTATCCGAGTGGAATTTTGATAGGTGAAGTAAAAGATGTATCTTTAAATGATGACTCCATTATTTCAACTGTCTATGTATCACCTGTATCCAATATGAAAAGTTTTGACTATTGTCTTGTGATTGGAAAAGAGGAGAGTAAATGATAAATAAGGAACGTTATTCATTTATTTTCTTAGCCATTTTAGCGATGTTAGATCAATTGATTGCTTCTTTGTTTGGCGTTGATTTTACATATTCCTCACTATCTTTAGTTAGCCATCTATGTTTTTGTGGATGTCTATTAGTAGTGTTTCATGAAAGAAGTTTAAATCGGTTTCTATATGCTTGTTTATGTGGCCTTTGTGTGGGAATGTTTTTTACTTCAGACTGGCTTGTTAAGATGCTTTTGTTTGGCTTGTTTGGCTGGGCTATTGGCTTTTTTCAAGAAGCGATGGATCAAGATCACTGGGTACAATTCGGTATTGTATTCCTAATGATGTTTGCGAATGATTTAATTTGTTTTTTTGGCGCAAAGATCTTCGGATATCTCACAATGAGCTTTGTGAAATGGTTTATTCACATTGAAGCTTTGACTTTGATTTTTAATGGTGTGGCTATATTCGTGTTGATCTATATTATTACAGTATTCATGCGATATGCGACAATCAAAGATATTCGATTTAAGCGGATGGAAAAGTTGAAAATGCAAAATATTCGAAGGAAATGAGTCAGGGATTCGTTTCCTTCTTTTCATATATGTTAAAATAGAAGAAAAGAGGTACGCGTATGAAAAAACTATTATTATTAGATGGAAACTCCATGCTATTTCGTGCATATTATGCAACGTTATATACACATAGAATGACTACATCCAATGGCATTCCAACCAATGCGGTTTATGGCTTTGTGATGATGTTGAACAAGGCAATTGATATTATTGAACCAGATAAGATTTTAGTGGCTTGGGATGCAGGAAAACCTACGTTTAGGCACAAACAATTTGAAGCGTATAAAGGAACACGAAAACCATTGGATGAAGAATTGATTGTACAATTTCCAATTGTTAGAGAATACTTGGATGCGGCTGGAATCAAACGTTATGAACAAGAAGGCTATGAAGCTGATGACATTATTGGAAGTATGGCCAAATGCTGCAAAGATGTTCAAACTACAATTCTGACTAGTGATCGTGATTTATTACAGTTGATTGATTCAAGTACACATGTTCTTTTGATGAAAAAGGGCTTAAGTGAAATGGATCTAATGGACGAACAAAATTTAATGGATACGTATGGAATTACTCCAAGTCAAGTTATTGATATGAAAGGATTAATGGGTGATACAGCCGATAATATTCCAGGCGTAACCGGTGTTGGTGAAAAGACAGCCTTGCGTTTATTGAATCAATATTCCACTGTAAAAAATGTTTATGCTCATATTGATGAGGTAAAAGGGAAATTAAAAGAAAAGCTAGAAAAAGATAAAGATAATGCCTTCATGTCTTTAGAATTGGCTACTATTTATACAAAGATGGAATTGCCATTTGAATTATGCGATTGTGAGTTTACAGGAATTCAAGATAATGTGAATGCATTCTATGAGAAATATGAAATGCGATCATTGGTAAATCGTACTAAACAGACTAAAGAGGAAAAATGGCCTTTAAAAGAAGTGGACCATTTTGAATTTGAAAATATGGATGACGTTATGGTTATGCCAGTATGTACTCAAGAGCCTTATTTAGATCAAAAATTGTATGGTTTTATGATTCCAAAAGATAAAACTGTTTATTATATTTCAGTAGAAAACGCATTAGAGGATACAAATTTTAAAACATTGTTGGAAACAAAAGAAATGAGTACATGGGATACAAAGGAAATGATGCATCTATTAGATCGCTATGGATTTAAATGGAATACTTTTAGTAATGACTTGCATATTGCTGGATTCTTATTGAATTCTACCGCAACAGATAGTGATGCAGTCTTAGAAGCACTTCAAATTCACCTTCCAGAATCTTTCCATGATGTATCTAAGAAGACAAAAGAGTCTCCTGCTTATAGTTTGGAAAGAGAAAAGGCAATCTATCATAGCTTGACTCAGCAACTATATGAAAAAAAGGATAAGCTTCGTGCTTCTTTAAAAGAAGAAAATGTATTGTCTTTATATGAAGATATTGAAATGCCATTAACACATGTCTTGTTTTCAATGGAACAAGAAGGTATTTCGATTCAAGAAAGTTTTTTAGATGAGTATGGAGCTTCATTAAACGAGAAATTGGGTGCTCTTGCTCAAAAAATCTACTCACATGCAGGTATGATTTTTAATATCAATTCACCAAAACAATTGGCGAATGTCTTATTTGATGAGTTGAATTTAAGTTCAGGTGGAAAAAAACGTTCAACATCCGCAGATGTATTAGAGAAGCTTCGTGGAAAACATCCAATCATTGATGATATTCTTGAGTATCGAAAAATTGCGAAGGTATCCAGTACATATATTGATGGCTTGAAAAAACATATTCGTTCGGATCAAAAGATTCATACTTCTTTTAATCAGACAATGACACAAACTGGAAGACTTTCAAGTAGTGAACCAAACTTACAAAATATTAGTATTCGAGATGAGTTAGGTAAAGAAATTCGTAAGGCGTTTGTCGCCGAAGATGGCTATCACTTATTGTCTGCTGATTATTCGCAGATTGAATTAAGAATGTTGGCACATATGGCCAATGAGGATCACATGATAAAAGCGTTTAATGAGGGTTTGGATATTCATACAAAAACGGCAACTTTAATTTTTGGGTGTTCACCAGAAGAGGTAGATGAACATAAAAGAAGAATTGCCAAGACAGTTAACTTTGGTATTGTATATGGACAAACTGAATTTGGTTTATCTTCACAATTAAATATCACACGAAAAGAAGCGGGTGAATTTATGAAGATGTACTTTGAAAGTTATCCTCAGATTCACGAATATATGAATCAATTGATTGATTTCTGTAAAGAACATGGATATGTCGAAACATTATTCCACAGAAGAAGAGAGATTCCTGAAATCAACGATAAGAATTTTATGACACGAGAATTCGGTAAGCGAGCTGCCATGAATGCACCAATTCAAGGTAGTGCAGCCGATTTGATCAAGATTGCGATGTTGAAAATGGATCAAGCTTTAAAGGATGCTAATGTAAAATCAAAAATGCTTCTTCAAATCCATGATGAATTGATTTTCTTGGTGCCAGATGAAGAATTGGACTTGATGCAAAAACTTGTTAAAGAAACAATGGAAAGTGCAATGGAATTAAAGGTTCCATTAAAGGCAAGTATTAGTGTTGGAAAGTCATGGTATGAGGCAAAATAATGCCGGAAGCACCAGAAGTACAAACCGTATTAAGTACGTTGGAAACACAAATTAAAGATGTTTCAATTGAAGATGTATTGATATATTATCCTAAGATTGTTGATAATGTAGAAGTAGAAACTTTTAAAAATCAATTAATTGGGCAAACATTCCATTCATTTAATCGACTTGGAAAATATTTGATTTTTGGTCTGGATGACTATGATCTAGTTGTTCACTTAAGAATGGAAGGTAAATTTTATCTTTATAATATGCTTTGTGAGAATAAACATATTCATATAGTATTTAAATTAAATAGTGGAACCTATATGTCGTATCATGATACAAGAAAATTTGGAAGAATGTATTTGTATTCTAAAAAAGAAGATATTCATGCATATCCTTGTTTTAAAAATGTTGGATATGATTATATGGATGAAAGAGTGAATGGAATGTATTTCTATACCTGTGTTCATTCGTTAAAACGAAATTTGAAGTCCTGCCTGTTAGATCAATCGATTATGGCAGGTGTTGGAAATATTTATGCGGATGAGATATGTTTTGCCTCAGGATTAGATCCAAGAAGCCGTGCCTCAAAGCTTTCAAAGAAAGATTGTGAGAAAATAGTTTTTCAGACAAAGCGAATCTTGCAGGGAGCTACACGTTTTGGCGGAACAACCATTCGTTCTTATACCTCAAGTTTAGGGGTAACGGGACGTTTTCAACTCTATTTGAATGTACATGATCAAACACAATGTAAAGTGTGTCATCATGCTATTAAAAAATTAACTGTATCACAAAGGGGGACTTATCTATGTCCAAATTGTCAAAAAAGAAAGTAATAGGAATCACTGGATCTATGGGTTCAGGAAAGAGTGAGATTTCTCGATATTTAAGAAAAAAATATCCTGTTTTAGATTGCGATCAGGTTAATGCGGATTTATTAAAAAAGGGAAATTTGGGTTATCAGAAATTAAATGATTTGCGTATTGTTGAATTGGATTCAAATGGACAAATCATTAAGGAAAGTTTAGCTTCATATATGTTTTCTAAGGCAGAACATAGAAAACAAGTGGAAGCCATCTTGCATCCTTTGATTTTTGAACAGATGCATAAATGGATTTATGAACAAGAGAGTTCGATTGTCTTTGTGGAAATGCCAATTTTATTTGAGATTTCTGCACAAGATCATTTTGACTCAATATGGTGCGTTGTGGCTGATTTAGATGTAGCCTTATCGCGCCTACAAACCTATCGCAATTTTACTAGGGAACAAGCTTTGGCAAGACTTGTATCACAGATGAATCCGGAAGAGAAGATGGCAAAAAGTGATATTGTACTGCAAAATAATGGTACGGTAGAACAGTTGCATAAACAAATAGAAGAAGCATTAAAAGAGGAGAAGGTACATGGCGATTGAAGTGCGTTGCATAGAACATTTATCTGTTGAACAAAGACAATCTTTGCATTTGTTGTATGGTCCTTTGATGGGGAAAAGTTCAATTTGTCTATATGAATTTTTAGGTTCTATTCAAAATTCTGTTGAATTAGAAGACGTATATTTACTGTTGAATATAAATGCTTCACAATTTGATAAGGCACGAAATTATTTAGAGCAATATCATTTAATTGAAACCTATGTTCATGAAGATGACATGTTGATTTTATTGTATGCTCCATTATTACCAGATAAATTTTTATGTCACGATACGTATTCAAGATTGTATTTGGCAAGTGTAGGATCGAAGTGTTTTGATAAAATAAAGGCAATGCTTCATAAAGATAAGACGATTTCTTCTGTATATACCAAGGTAGAAAGTTCTTTGGATGTTTCAATTTTAGATTCGTGGAACGAATCTAAAGAGATTGCGTACGAAAAGGTGAAACCGACAATCAACCAAAAATATAATTTTGATTTTGCAACACTCTTCAAAGGGATGGATCGTGTTTTTCCGGTGCGTTATCGAACTAATGAAAATTTAGATCGTATTGCACAGATGGCCCAAATATATGGAATTGATGCCAAAGATATGCGTAGATACGTGCAAAGAAGTATTAATCCTTCAACACATGTATTTGATTTGGACAAATTAAAAGAGATGGTTATGCGTAATCGTAAGGTTATGGAAACAAGTAAAGATCCATATCAGATGCCACCTGTTAAATTTTTGCAGAATAAACAAAATGGTATTCCTGTTGTGAAATCGGATCAGGCATTGATTGAACGTTTATGCACACAATTCCAGCTTTCAGTTGAAGTTGTGAATACTTTGATTGAATATACTTTACATCAAACACATCAACAATTTTCTCGAAATTACGTTGAAAAAGTTGCGGCAAGCTGGGTTCGCCTGGGCGTGGATTCTAGGAAGAAAGCATTGGAAATTATCAACCAAGCGCCAACAGAAAATAAAAGAGAGAAAAAAGAAGAAAAGGTTGTACTTGATGAGAAGTTCTATACGCAAAAGGAAGAAAAATCAGATACGCAAATCCAACAGGAGATGTTAGAACTTCAAAAGATGTTGAAAGAAGGTAAGTTGTAGTGAATTTAAATATTAAACTTTCAGAAGAGCAAATGATGGAAAGACAAAAGAATATTGCTCGTTTAAAAGAGAATGAATGGATTCAAATATTTCTTGAACAGAATCATTTAGATGCATCTTTTGTAGAAGAAAATAGTGGCGTTTTGTTGCAGTGGATCAAGAGTGTGAGCGTATGTAGAAACTGTAAAGGATTGGATTATTGTGTACAGAAGATTCGTGGTAAAGCTACAAAATTAAAAATTGACGATTCTGGTTTCTTGAATGAATATTATGCTTCTTGTCAGTATGAACAAAAAAGAGATCAGCAATTGGCTCATCAAAGTAAATTTCGCTTCTCTCATATGTCTTTAAATGATTATTTAATCGATTTAAATGATGCCTGCTTTTTAAGTGCTGTCAAAGAAAAAGATTATATGACAGCTTATACCCAAAGTGTGAGTAGTATACCACTAAATCAAGGTGTGTATTTATATGGAAATCCAGGGACTGGAAAGTCTTATTTAATGAAAGGAATCTGTAATTACTATGCCAAAAATAATAAGAGTGTTTCTTTTGTACAGGTTCCATTATTAATTCAGGAATTGAAACAGTTTATGACAGATAATGAATATCGTCAAAGAGTGATGAACCATTTACGCTACAGTGATGTTTTGGTTTTAGATGATATTGGAGCTGAAAGTATTACGCAATGGACGCGAGATGAAATCTTACTTCCTGTTTTAGATGAGCGTATGAATAAAGGAATGAAAACATACTTTACATCAAATTATTCAATGGAAGAATTAGAACAGCAGTATCGTCTTGTGAATAAACCGAATAATACAATTGCGAGTCTAAGAATTCTAGAAAGAATTCGTACTTTGTCCAAACCTGTTGAATTATCCGGAAAATCACGTCGTTAGTTAATAATTTCACTTTTCAAATTAGGCGTTATGGAGTAGAATAGTTATGACAGAAATGTTTAAAGGAGGAATAGAGTAATGTTAGTATCTGCTACTGAAATGATCAACAAAGCTCACGAAGGGCACTATGCGATTGGTGCTTTCAACATCAATAACTTGGAATGGACAAAAGCTATCTTAGCTGCTGCTGAAGAAGCTAAATCACCAGTTATGTTAGGAGTATCTGAAGGTGCTGCTAAATACATGTGTGGTTTCAAAACAGTTGCTGCTATGGTAAAAGAAATCCACGATGCAATGGGAATTACAGTTCCTGTAGCTTTACACTTGGACCACGGTTCATATGAAGGTGCAAAAGCTGCTATCGAAGCAGGATTTACTTCTGTAATGTTCGATGGTTCTCACTATGCATTTGAAGAAAACTTAGAAAAATCAAAAGAAATGATCGCCTTAGCACACTCAAAAGGATTATCAATTGAATGTGAAGTTGGTGGAATCGGTGGAGAAGAAGACGGTGTCGTATCTGCTGGTGAATTAGCTGACCCTGAAGAATGTAAAACTATCGCTGACTTAGGTGTAGACTTCTTAGCAGCTGGTATCGGAAATATCCACGGTAAATATCCTGCAAACTGGGCTGGATTAAACTTTGATCGTTTAGGAGAAATCCAAAACGCAACAAACGGAAAACCATTAGTATTACACGGTGGTTCAGGAATTCCTCGTGAACAAGTTCAAAAAGCTATCACATTAGGTGTTTCTAAAGTTAACGTTAATACTGAATGTCAGTTAGTATTTGCTGAAGCAACTCGTAAATACATCGAAGCTGGAAAAGACCAAGAAGGAAAAGGATACGATCCACGTAAATTATTAAAACCAGGTGCTGATGCAATCACAGCATTATGTAAAGAAATGATGGAAAACTTCTTTGGTTCTGCTGGAAAAGCTGAATAATTAAAGTTTTTAAATAAAGCAGGCTTTAAGCCTGCTTTTTGCATAATTTGGAGGGAAAATACATGAAGTCAGTTGAAATTAATGATTTATTGTCTTATCACTTTTATGGAAATTTAAAAGTGAAAGATGAAGTAAAAGTTTTTGTTGATGGAGTAGTAGCAGAAAAAGAAAATGCTTATGAATATACTTTAAAATGCGTAAAGGACGATAAAGTATATGATTTAACTTCTTTTGGAAAAGAAGCAGGGTTTTATATCGAAAATGAAAATTCGGTTCTATTCTGTGGAAATCGTAAAAATATTGAAAAATCTACTTCTTTATATCGTTTATCTTTGAATGGTGGAGAAGCCAAAGAAATCGCTCGCTTTGATAAACCAGGAATGAATGTTTTGGGATATTTAAACGAGAATACTTTGGTTTTGATGACTAAAGAAAAACTTGTTGAAGAAGAAAGTGATTATGAAGTGTTTGATGAGATTCCTTTCTATATGAATGGTCAGGGAATCACCAATAAACATCGTACGCATTTATATACATATGATTTAGACACAAAAGAACTTGTTTGTGTTACAGAAGGTACTTTTGATGTGTCAAACGCAAAGATTCATGATGGTGCTTTGTATTATACAGGACAAAATTGGACAAGAAAACAAGCTTTATATGAAAATCTTTATAAATATGATGGGTCTGTAAGTACAGTTGTAGATGCTAAGGAAAGAAGTATTCAAAGTTTTGATTTTGTGGATGGTAAATTGGTTCTTATCGCAAGCACACATGAAAAATATGGTTTGAATGAGAATCCAAAATTCTTTGATCAAGACTTTAATTTAATTGCTGATTGGCAAGAATGTGTTGGAAACAGTGTAGGTACAGATTGTGCTTTAGTTGCAGGTAATGCGACTCTAGTAAATAAAGATGCGTTATATTTTGTTTCTACGATCTATGATCACAATAATTTGTATAAATTAGAAAATGGAACCATTGAACTTGTATTTGAATGGCCAGGAACAATTCAATCTTTCGCATTTGAAGATGACACATTATATTTTATTGGAGCTGATGTGGCAAGTCTTCAACAATTGTATAAAGTTGTAGATGGTAAAGCCGTTCAATTATCTGATTTTAATAAAATGGAAGATACATATGTGGCAGATCCTGTAGAAGTTAATTTTAGTGAAGATTTAACAGGATGGGTATTATTGCCTAAAGATTATGATGAAACAAAAAAATATCCGGCTATTTTAGATATTCATGGTGGACCTAAAACAGTATATGGAAAAGTGTTCTATCATGAAATGCAAGTGTGGGCAAGTAAGGGATACTTTGTATTCTTCTGTAATATTCATGGTTCAGATGGACGTGGCAACGAGTTTATGGATATTCGTGGAAAATATGGTACGATTGATTATGACGAATTGATGCAGTTTACAGATAAAGTCTTAGAAACATATCCTCAAATTGATTCAAGCAGAGTTGGTGTAACTGGAGGAAGCTATGGTGGATTTATGACAAACTGGATCATTGGTCATACGGATCGTTTTGCGTGTGCTGCTAGTCAAAGAAGTATTGCCAACTGGATCTCATTCTCTCAGACAAGTGATATTGGACCATACTTTGCACAAGATCAACAATCTGCTACATATGATGAAAATCCAGAAAAATTGTGGTGGCATTCACCATTGAAATATGCACGTAATGTGAAAACACCAACATTATTTATTCACTCTGATGAGGATTATCGTTGTCCACTTTGTGAAGGCCTACAAATGTTGAATGCTTTATTAGATCAGAATATTGAAGCTCGCATGTGCTTGTTCCATGGTGAAAATCATGATTTATCACGTACGGGACTTCCTCAACATCGTTTGCGTCGTTTAAATGAAATCACAAATTGGATGGAAAAACATTTAAAATAGATGGCTTTTGGAATTTACAATATTTTTCTAGATTATCCGGATTGAATAGGCTATAATAGATAGGCATTACCTTGAAATGGGGGAAAATGAATGGAAAAAGTCATTAAAATTGAAGGTGGACATGATTTAAATGGAACAGTACGTATTAGTGGTTCAAAGAATGCGACTGTGGCTTTAATTCCAGCATGTGTTTTAGGAAATGAGCCGGTTACAATTTATGGTGTACCTAATATTTCAGATGTACAGTCTTTGATCGTTTTATTAAATGAACTTGGTGTTTATGTTGAAAAACGAGATGAAGAAACATTATATATAGATCCTACTCATATGGAAAATATTCCTATGGTATCTAAGGCTGTTTCAAAATTAAGAGCAAGCTACTACTTTATGGGAGCTTTGTTAGGAAAATTTGGTCATGCAGAAATTAAGATGCCTGGTGGATGTTACTTGGGTCCTAGACCTATTGATTTGCACTTAAAAGGGTTTGAGGCTTTGGGTGCAAATATTCAATATGAAAATGGATGTTATATATTGGATGCGAAAGAATTAAAAGGAACAAATATTTTCTTAGATATTTCGAGTGTAGGAGCTACAATCAACATTATGATGGCAGCTGTTTACGCAAAAGGTAGAACGGTTATTGAAAATGCCGCGCGTGAGCCTGAAATTATTGATATCGCAACATTATTAAATAAAATGGGTGCTAGAATTCATGGTATGGGGACAAGTACTCTTGTGATTGATGGTGTTGAATATTTAAAAGGCTGTATTCATGAAATCATTCCAGATCGTATTGAAGCAGCAACTTATGTGATTATGGCAGCTGCTATAGCCAATGACATGCGCATCGAAAATATTATTCCTCAACACTTGGAAGCCATTGTTATGAAACTTCAAGAAGTGGGAATCAATATGGAAGTTGGTTCGGATTTTATTCATGTATTTAAAACAGATAAACCTTTGAAACGTACAGAAATCTTGACAAAACCATATCCAGGCTTTGCCACAGATGTTCAACAACCATTTACTGTATTATTAACACAATGTGAAGGCCAATCTGTAGTAACAGAAACAATTTATACAGAACGTTTCAAACATTGTGCAGAGTTAAATAAGATGGGTGCTGACATTGATGTACACACACCAAGTGCGTTTATCAACGGAAAGACAAAGTTACATGGTTCTAAAGTAACTGCAACAGATCTTCGTTGTGGTGCTGGACTTGTCATCGCAGCTTTAATGGCTGATGGTGTGACAGAAATCCATGATATTTATCATATTGATCGTGGTTATGATAACTTGGACGGAAAGTTAGCTCATTTAGGAGCCAAAATGTGGCGTGAAGAGGTAGAAGATTAAAAGGTGTATGGTGACATACATCTTTTTTCTTTGTATAATCATCTTATGAACATGATGGAAATAACGGCGCAGATGCGCGAAAATAAAAAAATAGAATTCAAAGATCAATTAAAAATCGTCATTTTATTATCTGTACCTGCAATATTAGAACAATTAGTTGGAACGGCCATGAGTTATATTGATACAGCTATGGTTGGATCACTAGGTTATAAGGCTACGGCAGCCATTGGTGTTGTTGCCAGTACAACATGGCTTTTTGGAGGAATTTGTACAGCTGCGGTATTAGGTTTTTCAGTGCAGGTAGCTCAATATTTAGGGGCTGGTAAAAATAAACTGGCAAGACAGGTAGTATGTCAGTCGATTCTCTTTAATATCATCTTTGGTTTATGTATGGCATTGGTTGTGGTAGCATCCAGTTTTTATTTGCCAAAATTATTGGGAGCAGACCCATCAATTTGTAGAGATGCCACTTTATATTTGGCAATAGTAGGTGCTTTTGTTCCATTTAATATGATGGCGATGTTACATTCAGGAATGTTAAGATGTTCAGGGAATGCCGTGCTTCCAAGTCTTATGAATATTTCAATGTGTGTATTTGATGTTATTTTTAACTATTTCTTTATTTATATACTAAATTTAGGTGTTGCCGGAGCTGCACTAGGAACGGGAATGGCGCAATTGGTTGTAGGCTTTATCTTAATGTATATTGTAGTCAAAAAGGAAAAATCATTACGACTTCTAGGTGATGAATCGTGGAAATTTGATAAAGATATCTTGAAGAATGTAGTGAATCTTTCAATTCCAGCAGGTCTTGAAAGAGTGACACTATCCTTAGCTCAAGTTGTGATGACGGGTGTCGTTTCAGGAATGGGTGCAATCAGTGTGGCTATTAATTATGTGGCTGTTTCAGCAGAAGGATTATGTTATTTGCCAGCTTATGGAATTGGTGGTGCTGCAACTACATTGGTTGGACAAAGTATTGGGGCCAATCGAAAGGATATGGCAAAACGATTTGCGTATTTAACAACCTTATTATCTTTTGTTCTAGTGATATTTATGAGTGTTATCATGTTTGTGTTTGCCCCATTTTTGGCTTCAACACTAACGAATAGTCAAGGAGTTATTGATGGAGCTAGTGAGTGCTTAAGAATTGTTTCTTTTTCTGAACCATTATTTGCGATTAGTATTGTAGTAATGGGGGCATTACGTGGGGCTGGAGATAGTAAACGTCCTTTTATTCTAAATGCGTTGAGCATGTGGGGAATGCGTGTTTTACCAATTATTATTTTCACAAAGCGATATGGTGTTATTGGTGTATGGGCTACAATGACTTTCGAACTGGTATTTAGAGGTATTATATTCTTGATCCGTATGGTTCGAGGTAAGTGGTTAGATCAAAATTCAGTTAAATAAAAAAAATGAGTGGAAATTCCACTCATTTTCTTATTCGCCAGGATTTGATTTTAATACTTTACCTGTATTAAATAATTCAGCGGCTCTTTTAGCAGCTTCTAAACGATCTTCTTCGTTTTTATAATCAACATGAACTGTATAGCAGCCACAATCCATGCATTGTGCATAGAATCCGTTTCCTTCTTCTTCTAGAATCGAACCACCTTCACATAGAGGGCATTCGTGTAAATTAACTAATTCATCAATGTTTTGCATAAGAATCCTTCCTTCTTTTATTCTTATCTATTGTACAATCAAATGCTAAGAAAGTTAAGAGAAATTTAAGGTTTAATAAAGGAATGAAATGATATAATACATCGGTAACAATAAGGGGATGTTATTATGGATCAAAAGGATCGTGTATTTACACCTGCATTTGTTGCGAATTTATTTTTGATTGCAGGAACTGTTTTCTTGCTTTTAAAGGGGAAAATAAACGCATATGTAGGAGTAGATGGCTTAAAGCATGAAGGAATGGCTTTGGCACTCATTGGATTTAGTTTCATGGTTGTCGGAATGTGCATATGGATTGTAATATGGATTAGTTGCAGGATGAATAAATGAATTCATCCTTTTTTTGTGATAATTTCATTTTCTTAATACAATAATAGTATGAAGAATAAGAAAATGAATCATTTCTCAAAAATAATACGTTTTTAAATGATGGCTTCAGCCTGTATTTTGATTATACTGATTTTAATCATCATTTTGATGGCATCACGTATTCAAGGGATGGCTCGTGTTGTCAATTATGCAGGATTAGTACGTGGAAAAACACGGCAGATTATTAAATTGGAAGATGCAGGAATGCCTCCAGATGAAATGATTCCGGATGTGGATAGATATATTAAAGGACTTCGTTTTGGCAGTGAAGTACTAGATTTAGTATCTTTAGATGATAAGGCTTTTCAGGTCAAGATGGAAGAATTAGATGCGTATTTTGATACATTAAAACAAGAAATTGATCTTGTTCTACAAGTTGGATATGAGAATACGAATATTATTCAAAAGAGTGAAACTTTCTTTTCTCTATGTGATGTGGCCACAGGGAAACATATGCACAAAGAATCGCAACACGCTTAGGATAATTTGAAGCATTGACAATCATTGATATTGTAATCCTCATCTTTATGATTTTATATGAGCTTATCAAGGCTTTGCGTTATGCCAGAGTGAATCGTGAGTTAAAGAACAAAGTTTATTTAGATGAAGCAACGGGATTGCCAAATAAAAATAAGTGTGAAGAGATTTTAACTTTAGAAGCTGAACAAAATATGTCAATCTGTGTGTTTGATTTAAATAACCTTAGAATCATCGACAATCAACAAGGACACGAAAGAGGTAATTTATATATCAATTCGTTTGCGAAAAATCTTCGTAAAGGTGTGGATGAAAATCAATTTGTAGGTCGCTGTGGCGGTGATGAATTTATTGCCTTCTTTAAAAATGTGACAAAGGAAGACGTAAAAAGAAATTTAGAAAATATCAAAAAAGAATGTACTAAATGTTCAGAAATTCCATTAAGTTATCCGGCTGGTTTTGCGTATTCAAATGATTTTTTCAAAATTAACAATGCGCGAATTGTTTTGTCAGGCAGATAAAAATATGTATATTGATAAAAACCAGTCGAAAATCAATGAGGCTACAGAAAAACGTGATTTGATTCTTCGTGTTATACAACAATTAAAAGATAAAGGGTATAATTTTTCGGATTGTATTTATTGTGATGCCAAAATCGATGCATATTTTACTTTACGGGCTAGCTATTCCTTTTTCTTAGCAGAAGATGGCATCTACTCGGGTGCAGTTGAGCAAATTCTAAATGAATTGTTTGAAGAGAATAAGAAGGAAGAGTATCGTCATGTGTTACAGCTTGACTATTTAAATGAGTGTCTCACAAAGGAAAATCCTGTATTAGAAATTTCATTTTGTCATCAAATTAAGCGTACAAAATTAAAAGGGAAAATTATAGCCGTTTATTTAGATAGCGATGAAAAGAATCATCTGCATCATTTTGCGTTAGGTTTTAAAATTTATTATGACAAAATTGAAATGGATGAGAAGCAACAATTGATGCGTTATTATGATCAGTTGAAACAATCTATTTTAGAAAACGATCATTATATTGAAGCTTTGATGGCAATTGCACGATTAGTTTTCTCCGTGAATTTAACGCAGAATCAAATCGATGGTATTTACGACAATTATATGTGTGCAGATAAAAAGCCAAATTTACCATGTGATTATAATGCATATTTTAAACAATTAAAGGCGAATGTGTTAGAGGATTGTTTGGGAAGCTTTAGCGTTGTTGAATCGAGTCAAAGCCTTTTAAATTGATATAGAGCAGGGGACAAACATGTTACGGTTGAATATCAGATTCAAATACCACATCAAGGTGTGATCTGGATTCAAGAAATGATATTGATGAGTGAAGATGTTATTTATGATATAGATATTCAAAAGGAACGTAATATAGTACGTGCTATTATTTTGTTCAGAAATACATCGGCATTTCATGAGAAAGAAGATAGAGAAAAGAAAAAGTTACAATTAGCATATCAAAAAGTAGATTTAGAAAGTAAAGCTAAAACTGATTTTATGAATCGTATGAGCCATGATGTTCGTACGCCAATCAATGGTATTTTAGGTATGATGCAGATTATACGTAAAAACTGGGGTGATATGGATAAGTTGGATGATTCTTTAAATAAGATGGAAGTTTTGACAAAACACTTAAATGAATTGGTGGAAGATGTTTTGAATATGTCTAAATTAGAATCAGATCATATGGAGATTGTGAATGAGCCATTTGATTTAAATTATATGGTTGAAGAATTGAATAGTTTGATTGATGCCCAAGTATCCCTTCAAAATATTACATATCACAAGCATATGGAGAATGTAGTCCATACGCATTTAATTGGAGATGCATTACAACTTAGAAGAATTCTCGTAAACCTATTAACGAATGCCATTAAGTACAATAAGTCAAATGGCACGATTGATACGTATGTCAGAGAAATATCGAGCGATGATTCAAAAGTTACATTTGAATTTGAAATTAAAGATACGGGAATTGGTATGAGTGAAGATTATATTGAGAATCACTTGTTTACGCCGTTTTCACAAGTTAAACAAGATGCCAGAACAAGATATGAAGGAACTGGTTTAGGTATGTCGATTGTGAAAGGCTTAGTGGATAAGCTTGGCGGAAGTATTGAAGTCAAAAGTGAAGTGGGTGTAGGTACACAAATTAAGGTCATTCTTGCTTATCAATTGGATACATCCAATACCGCAAAACAAGATACTTCAAAATTGGATTTAAAGGATAAAAGAATTCTTTTAGTAGAAGATAATGAAATCAATATGGAAGTGGCAGAGTTTTATTTAAATGCCGTACATGCCAATGTAGATAAGGCATGGAATGGATTAGAAGCAGTTGAAAAAGTTAAGGAACAACCAAATAAGTATTCTTTGATTTTGATGGATATTATGATGCCAAAAATGAATGGGGATGAAGCTGCTAAATGCATTCGTAAAATCAATCCATCCATTCCAATTGTCGCCATGAGTGCGCAATCAGAATATAGTATGAATCAAACGATTATGAATGATTCGATCTCAAAACCAATTGATGAACAAAAGCTTAGTCATATATTAAGTAAATATGTGGCATAGATAAAGACTTGATTTGAATTCAAGTCTTTTCTAGTATATGCAACTGTAAATTGATAAATTGACAAGCCAGGTTGGTGGAATGCAACCGCAAATTTTAGTAAACTTTGGCTAAGGAGGAAGAACAATGATTCTAGCTGATAAAATAATTGAAGAAAGAAAAAAGAATGGGTGGACACAAGAAGATTTGGCACAAAAACTAGGCGTATCTAGACAGTCGGTTTCAAAATGGGAAAGTGCAGGAGCAATTCCAGATTTAAAAAAGATTATTCAGTTAGCTGACTTATTTGGAGTGAGCACAGATTACTTGTTAAAAGATGAAGTTGAAAAAGAAAATACAGAGACAATATGCGATACAGATTGTGAATTACATCGTGTGAGTATGGAAGAGGCGAATACATATATGGATGAAAAGAAAAAAGCAGCACCTATGCTTGCGAATGCGACAACATTATGTATCTTAAGTCCAATTCCTTTGTTTCTGATTTCAACTTTCAATGATGGCTTAGCCATTGGAATTGCATGTGCCATATTATTAGGTATGGTTGCACTTGCAGTATTTATCTTCATTAAAAAAGGAATTAAATTGAGTTCTTTACAATATTTAGAACAAGAACCTTTTGAAACAGAATATGGTGTAACAGGACTTGTCAAAGAAAAGAATCAAAACTATCAAGAACATTATTCTTTCTGTCTAGCATGCGGTGTTGTTTTGTGTATTTTATCTGTAGTCCCATTGATCATTGTAGGTTGCATGGAAGCATCTGATTATGTGTGTACATTATGTTTAGCTGTATTATTAATTTTGGTTTCCGTTGGCGTGAATATTCTAATTCGTGTTTCCACAATAAAAAGTAGCTATGAAACATTGCTGCAAGAAGGGGATTATACGAAAAAAGAAAAGCGTGCAAAGAAGAAAACTGAAACATTCACAGGTGTATATTGGTGTCTTGTAACAGCTGTTTATCTTGGTTGGAGCTTATGGACAAAACAATGGGATATCACCTATATGATTTGGCCTGTTGCTGCCGTCTTATATGCAGCATTGTATGGAATTGTAAGAATGGTCATGAAATTAGAATAGGGTAGAGGGATAAAATTATCGCCCCTCCCATTGAACTTATCCCGAATTATGTATTATCCCGAAAAACAGGTTTTCACTATAGAAAATCAAGTAAAATTCGGGATAATTTTTTATTTAAGTGAGTATAGTTTCTTTAAAAGTTCTTCATCATCAAAGTCATAATTATTAGTGCTACTATCTATGATATTAATCACAGGTAAAGCTGCATTGATAGCCTTCCGCTTCATTTCGGTATCAGCGTTGGCATAAAATTCTCTAGTGGTATTAATTTGTGCATGACCTAACCATTCAGATACCAAAGGAAGAGGCATACCATTACGATAAAGATGCATGGCTCTAGAATGGCGAAACATATGGCAATATATATGCCTTGGAAATTTTGAATCAACATTATTGGCCATGATACAATATCGATCGATTAATTTTTGGACTGTATCAGGATTCATTTTTGTTCGTTCTCCATGATGAAGTGTAAAAAAGACATAATCGTCGCTATTTAAATCATAATCGTCCAAATATCTTTTAAGATGTTTGACGGTTTTATCCATTATTGGAACTATGCGCATTTTTTTTCCTTTTCCGTAGATAGCAATATGTGGAGATGATTCTAACGAGATATCTTTTATTCTTATGTTTAATAATTCCTGTATTCGAGCTCCTGTGTCGTATAAAGTAATCATCATTGCGAGGTTTCTTCTATCTTTAATATTTGATTGGTTAGGTTGGTTAAGAAGAAGTTCTAATTCTTTCTCACTGAAGAAATCAATAACAGTTCCTTTAGTTACTGATTTTATTGGAATTGTCATAAGTTTTAGGTAAATATCAATTAACGTTATATCGTGATTAGCTGAATACTTGTAGAATGATCTTATTGCAGCTAATTTTAAATTTCTTGTTTGAGCTGACCAGTGATATTCGTTTTCTCCATATTCAAGAAATGATTCAACAAGTTCAATAGTCGTATCATTAAAATCAAAGTCTCTGAGTTTGATACCCAAATAATCTTTAGCGAAATCTAAGAATTGATTCATACAAATCTTATAATTCTTGATAGTATGGTAGCTTGCTCCTTTTTGATTCGGCAAAAAAATTTCAAAGTAATCTCGAATTGTTTTAAAATATTTTAGTTCTTTCTTTTTCATTGCGATACCTCTGGAATAATCGATTCCATCTTTTCCCAATCAATAGCTTTTGAATTTTTTAATCTATCGGGTAATAAATGGATATAATATGCAGTTTCTTCAAAACTAGAATGTCCCATATAGGAACTCATATATGGCAATATATTATTTAAATCTTTTCCTTCATCAATAAATTTCATCATGAGTGTTGTAGCAAAACGATGCCGTAAATCGTACACTCTAACTCTAGCTGTATTAGATGGGTCTTTAACTTCTTCCCATAATTTTAAAAATTCTGTTCTGAGCCAAGTTGATTTATAACAATCAAATTTAGGCGAACTAAACAGATAAGGGCTGTTCATTTCAAATAAAGAAGCCTTTCTCATATAATCTTTGATCATTTCAGAAATATCATCAGATATCGGTATGATTCTCTCCTTATGTGTTTTATTTTTTCTTATGAAAATCGTTTGATTGTTTAAATTGATGTCACTTATCATTATTTCTCTTCCTTCGTTAGGCCTAAGTCCACAATAAAAAATCAAACGATAGATAATAGATATAACGAGTTTCTTGTATGATTTAGGATCTTGAATACTAATTCTAATAGCTATATTAAATAAGTCGCTAAGTTCCTGGTCAGTGAAAATATACGGAACATATCGTTCTGTTTTAGGGGTAAAACTCGTATCTAAAATAAACTCACAAACACCTAACGAATAGACAAATATAGTAAACTGTCTGAGATTAGACATCCTTGTTTTGAAACTATAGCTTTTTTCATTAGATCTTGTGATGCACCAAGGAAAAACCATTTCCTTGGTGATGATTATTTCATTTGGATAAGTATTTCTAAGATATCTTGAAAAATCCTTTATATAGTATCCTGGATTTCTGATGTCTAAGCCAAGACTACTACGATATTCAAGATAATCGTCCGTATATTCCCAGCAATACTTCATCGTTCATCACCTATTACATCATTAAAACATAGTGTGCATTTTCTTAGACCTTCTACATCTAAATCAATATATTGTCTAGTTGATTTTAATGATTGATGGCCAAGTATTTGAGATACGGTATAAACAGATTGATTAGCCTTTATCATTTCTGTCGCAACCATTCTTCTAATCCCGTGTATTGTATTTTTACCACCAACCGTTACGCCTGCATTCATAGCTCTTCTTCTTAAAATATTATTTATCGATACGCCACTATTAAATCCTTGAAATGGAGCCAAAGATCTAATGAATAGCTTGTCAGATTTAGTGCAAGGTCTTCCATTCAAAACATAATCAGCTAATGCTCCACAAATATTATCATTAAGCGGCAATTTTAAGTAAGAATTGTTCTTTCCTTGAATGATTACGATTTCTTTATTTTTCCAATCAATATCAGAAATTCTAATATTAATGATATCTCCGGCTCTAATCCCTGTAGTGCAAGCTAATACGATAATTGCGTAATCTCTTTTACCCATGGCACTGTTTCTATCAACTGTATCTAGAATCTTCGCAATGTCGTTTACATCTGCGGCTTTTCTAATTTTTTCGTTTTTCACTCTATTCACCTTTATCAGATGTGAAATATCATCAAAAACAAGATTATTATCAACAAGACTTCGCATATATTTAGATAAGGCAGTAGCTACTTTATCAATAGTTCCAGGCGAAACTAAAGATACAATTTTTATGAACGATATGATGCACTCATAAGTTATGTCCTGATATGTATAAATTCCATTTTCTATCAAAAAATTCGAGAATTTATCAAGTGTCTTTTTTTCGAAGTTTATATTACGAAGATTTAAATCTCTAGTTTGAATATAGCGGTCAATGGAATCGGTAAAAAAATTAGTAATTGTGTTATCGTTTGACATTTTAAACTTCCATTCAAAACGTCCTGTTTCTACTACTTCTTCAAGAATTTTCAGACCTCTTAAACGTTTATTAAATGTGCTTTTACTAAATTGACCTGTTTCTAGGTAAGATTGATATATTTTTTCAATCTCTTCGTTAACAGATCTGTCATAATAATCTTCTCCAACTCGTTTATATTCTATTAGAATTGGATTGAAATGAGTTTCACGATACTGTTCTTTATAAGTATCATTTCCTAATGCATCAAAAAATGCATTCATAGCTGAATTAATAGCTTCAGTTATCAGTACTTTCATTATGATTACCTCCTGAAGCCATTATAAAAAAATTATCCCGAATTTTACTTGATTTTCTATAGTGAAAACCTGTTTTTCGGGATAATACATAATTCGGGATAAGTTCAATTATCCAGAATTATGGATAACACCACCGTACGTACGGGTCTCGTATACGGCTCTACATTTATATCGAAACTATAAAGAATCACAAAATCTCAAGATAGTAAATAAGGGGATTGACCAAACCTGGCCTATCTCCTTTCTTTATGCCTAGAACAGTGGGAGAAAGAAGAAAATTCACAATATTCCCAGTACTTCTCCTATACCATCCAAGTCTAGAGTTAGCACATTTAAATATGTCATCATGCGTGAATTTACATCTACATGCTATATTTAGTTTCATAAGATTCTTGTATATAGTCCTTGGTCTTTTCCATTGTTTAATGATAATACATCTCACTTTATGGCGTAACCATTGACCAAATTCTTCCAAGAACACTTTGATACTTGAAATTTTAAAGTATTGTATCCAACCTCTAATCATTTGATTCAATTTCTTAAATGTAACTGATAGCGGTCTTGAAACCGCGTGTTTTCTTTCCAAATATTTTTGGATATTTGAGTAAAGACGCTTCTTCCTATCTTTAGTAGGAGTACATTTCCATACTGTTTTAGCTTTGTAAAATGTAAAACCAAGAAATTGACCTTTAGTTGGTCTAACCACTTTAGTTTTTGTTGCACTAACCTTCAAGAATAGTTTTCTTTCTAGCCACGATGTCACTGATTTCATTACACGGTTTGCACTCATTTCGCTTTTAACGAAAATGATACAATCGTCGGCGTACCTAGCGAAGCGAAGATTTCTAGATTCTAATTCTTTATCAAACTTGTCTAAATAGATGTTTGAAAGGATTACACTAATCGGACCTCCTTGTGGGGTTCCAATGGTTGAACTTCTTACAAGTCCTTTATCCAAAACTCCTGCTTGCAGATAAGCTCGTATCAAATGTAATGTTCTACTATCATTGACACGCTCTCTTAAGATTGAAATTAATTTATCATGATTTACTGTGTCGAAGAATTTCTCAATATCCAGGTCAACAATCCATTCATATCCGTCATTTAAATATCCAAGCACTTCCTCCATTGCCATATGTGCACTACGATTTGGTCTAAAACCATAACTGTGGTCACTAAATATTGGCTCATAGATTTCACTTAGTACCTGTAACATAGCTTGTTGGATTACTCGGTCTACAACAGTTGGTATTCCTAGTGGTCTTTGTTTACCATTAGGTTTAGGAATATAGACTCTTTTGACGGGCATAGGTTTGTATTGTTTATTCGAAATTTTGGAAATAAGTTCTTCTTTATATTGATTAAACCATTCCTCAACCTCTTGCACAGTCATTTTGTCCACTCCTGGCGCGCCTTTGTTCTTCTTGACCTTGCGGATTGCTTTCTGTAGATTTTCTTCACTTAAAATCTTTTCAATCAATTCCATTTGCTGCTCCTCCTTCTATTTGTAAATTTATTTAGAAACATCCCAATTACCTTTGCCATCTATGGTTACGTTCCATAGTAATAGGCTATTCTCATATTCGGACTATCCAAACATTGCTAATAGAGATTTGCACTCTATAAACGTTTCAGTCCTTCAGTAATACTACCTACTATGACTTCATCTGAATTCTCATGGTTAACCTTTTTCGCTACAAGGGTACTATCACTGATTTTAAAGTTTACTAGAATTCCTTGTCCATGAGACCTCCCGGGGTAAGACATGGGTCCTATTTCTTTCACAACGTCTTGATTTACTGTCTTGGTTTTACGTTTACCTTTTGGACTTCGATTTGATTAGCAATCTCATCCACCATTTAGCCTAATCAAGTTTCTGTACGTGCGCTCAAAAGAATCGCTACACCACTTCCTTCACCCATGACATCACTGTCAACGGCTTGTGGTCCACTACACTTGGCGGTAACTACCTGTGGTTGGTTTATCTCCAACTGAACTCATGCCATGCCCGGCACACTAAATAAAAAGATTGTACGTTACTTGTACAATCTTTTTTAGTCGTCCATTTTAGATACTTTATTAAAAATTAGGTATCCAATCACAAACATGATGGAGAGAGCGGCAACACCTATGTTTTGTTTACCCGTAATCTGTGTTACAACACCAATCAACATAGTTCCTAAAAAGCTAGCGCCTTTACCACAGATATCAAATAGTCCGAAGTATTCACCACTGGCATTTTCTGGAATGATTTTTGCGAAGTATGATCTAGATAAAGCTTGAATACCACCTTGGAAACATCCAACCGCAACCGCTAATACCCAGAATTCCCATTGTTTATCCAATTGTACGGCAAATAAAGCTATTAAGAAGTATGCGATGATCGCAACCTTAATCAATGAAGCAGTATCTTTTGTTTTGGATAATACAGCGAATGTTAAACTTGCAGGGAAGGCAACAATTTGAGTCAATAATAGGGCTAATAGAAGACCAGTTGTATTTAATCCTAAACTTGTTCCGTAGGCGGTAGCCATATCAATAATTGTATAAACACCATCAATATAGAAGAAGAATGCAAATAAGAATAAGAAGACTTTCTTTTGTTCTTTTGCTTTCATTAAAGTGTCTTTTAAACGAGCAAACGTATCTAAAGCAGGATGTGCTTCTGGTTCAATATAGTATTTTTGTTTGTAGCTTTTTACTAAAGGAAGTGTAGATGCTATCCACCATACCGCATTTAATATAAATGCGATCATCATGGCTGTCTTTAATGTCATTCCTATTTTGTCATACATTAATACAAAGATTAAACTAATAATAAAAGGAACAACACTAGCGATATACCCCCAAGCATATCCTTTTGAACTTACGGCATCCATTCTTTCTTCTGTAGTAATGTCTGTAAGCATTGAATCATATACGATCAAAGATAAAGAATAGGCAACTTTGGCAGCAATAAATAGGACTAGAAATGCAAGCCAAGAACTTGGGATCCAGAAACAAGCTAATGCTAATGCACCTAGCATTGCACAAGTTAAGAAGATTTTTTTCTTGTGATCTTTATAGTCAGCCAGTGTTCCAAGAATTGGACCAGCAAGTGCAACAATTAATGTTGAAAGACTTGCTGCATAGCTCCAATAACTTAGGTAGTTGTGTTCGGCTACACCTTGTGAGCTTGAAAGATAATTAAAATAGATAGGAAGAATTGTCGCGACTAATAAAATAAAGGCAGAGTTTCCCATGTCGTAACAAATCCACTTGAATTCAAGTTTTGTTAATTTGTTTTTCATTTGATTTACCAACTTTCCAAAAATAATTATAACAATCCCATGTATTGAACATGTTAACTATTCGTTAATTCAATGATATATGTTTTGTCTCGAATAATCTACAACAAACTGAACATATTTTGTAAGTTGTTGTTATTTTCATTTGAATACATGAAAATTAATGAAAAATGAGTATAATAATACTGATAATAAAAGAAAATGGAGGAGATTATGGGTTATCGTATAGGATTCGACATTGGAAGTACAACAATCAAAGCGGTTGTTTTAGATGAAAATAACCAAATCTGTTATAAAAGTTATGAAAGGCACAAGGCGCAAGTGCGTCAAAAAGCTTTAGATAAATTAGTAGAATTAAAGAAATATACAAAAGAACCATTTAAATTCGCAATCAGCGGATCAGGGGCTTTAGGATTAAGCGAACAAGGAGAATTACCTTTTGTTCAAGAAGTATTTGCGAGTGCGACTGGAGTTAGTAAATTATACCCGGAAACAGATTGTGCTATTGAACTTGGTGGAGAAGATGCGAAAATTCTTTTCTTTCAAGGAAGTGTAGAACAAAGAATGAATTCAACTTGTGCTGGGGGAACAGGAGCTTTTATTGATCAAATGGCTACCTTATTAAATATGTCTTTGGAAGAAATGAATGAAGCTAGTTTAAACTATCATCGTTTATATCCCATCGCATCTCGCTGTGGTGTGTTTGCGAAAACAGATATTCAGCCATTGATCAATCAAGGTGTGGATAAATGTGATTTATGTGCCAGTATTTTCCAGGCGGTAGTGGATCAAACCATTACTTCACTAGCACAGGGAAGAAAAATTGAAGGAAACATTCTGTTTTTAGGCGGACCACTTTACTTTATGAGTGGATTAAGAAATCGATTTGTTGAAACTTTAAAATTAAGTGATGTACAAGTGAATTGTCCTGACACAGCCATTAACTTTGTAGCTTTAGGAACTGCCATTTGTGCAGATCAAGAATATACATATGATGAATTGTATAAGGCTTTAGAAGATTTGGTGCATGCACCGGCTAAATTAACTGAATCAAAACCTTTGTTTGAAAGTGACGAAGACTATCAAAAATTTATTGAACGTCATAAATCACATGATGCGAAGTTCACAGATTTAAAAAATTATGCAGGTAAAGCTTATTTAGGAATTGATTCGGGTTCAACAACCACAAAACTCGTTTTACTCGATGAAAACGATGCGATTCTATATGATTCTTATACATCAAATAAGGGAAATCCATTGGATGTTGTGTTAGAAGATTTAAAGAAAATTTATGAAACAAATCCAAATATTAAAATCTATGGATCCTATGCGACAGGTTATGGTGAAGAATTAATGCGTCATGCTTTCCATTTGGATGGTGGAATCGTTGAAACAATGGCACACTATACAGCTGCTCGATCTTTCAATCCGGAAGTAGACTACATTCTAGATATTGGTGGGCAGGATATTAAGTGTTTTAAAATTCGTGATGGACACATTGATGATATTGTATTGAATGAAGCTTGTTCAAGTGGATGTGGTTCATTTATTGAAACGTTCGCAAAATCATTGGGGTATGATGCGAAAGAATTTGCGACACTTGGATTAAAATCGAAACACCCTGTTGATTTAGGAACTCGTTGTACAGTGTTTATGAATTCAGGGGTTAAACAAGCCCAAAAGAATGGGGCAAGTATTGAAGATATTTCGGCTGGACTTTGTAAATCTGTTGTAAAGAATGCGTTATATAAAGTTATTCGTGCAAAAAATAAGAACGATATTGGAAAGCATATCGTTGTGCAAGGTGGAACTTTCCAAAATGATTCTGTACTTCGTTGTTTTGAACAAGAACTTGGACTTGAAGTCATTCGACCAAGCATTGCACCTTTAATGGGTGCTTATGGAGCAGCTTTATATGCGAAAAAATTACATCGAACAAGAAGCAATATTTTGAATTATGAACAACTTGTTAAATTTACGCATAAATCACAATCTGTTGCTTGCCAAGGCTGCAACAACCATTGTTCATTGACAATTAATACATTCAATGATGGAACGCGCTTAGTTGCGGGAAACAAATGTGAAAAGATGGTTCATAATTTAGATATAAAAAAGGAAGAGTTACCAGACTTATACAAAATCAAAACGGACATGTTGAATGCACAAAAGAAAAAAATTAAACATGATAAAAAAATTGGTATGCCTTTAGTTTTAAATAACTATGACTTATTGCCTTTCTGGACGCGTTTCTTTGATAGTTTAGGCTACGAAATTGTGTGGTCAACACCTAGTACTAAAGAAATGTATCATTCAGGACAACAAAGCATTCCTAGTGATACGGCATGTTTTCCTGCTAAAGTTGTGCACGGACATATTCAACAATTGATTGATAAAGGTGTGGATGTAATTTTCTATCCATGTATGACCTATAATGTAGATGAACATCAATCGGATAACCATTATAATTGTCCATTGGTTGCCTACTATCCAGAAGTGATTGCGGCCAATATGGATTTTGATAAGGCAAAAATTGTATATCCATTTATTAATTTTGATCATGATGCGACTTTTGCGAAGGCCATTCGTATGCATTTTGAAAAGGTGGGTATTCATTTTAGTGAAAAAGATATTATTATTGCGAAAAATGCAGCTACAAATGAGTATGAAGTATTCCATGAACAATTAGTAAAGGAACATCGAAAAGCTGTAGCGTATGCACGCGAAAACAATCATCCAATTATTGTGCTTTGTGGACGCCCATATCATTTAGATCCACTGATTAATCATCAAATGAATCAGTTGTTGACACAACTTGGCTTTGTGGTTGTTAGTGAGGAAAGTGTCCCTCGTCAAAAGAATCATAAAGTGAATGTTTTAAATCAATGGACGTATCATGCAAGACTTTATCAAGCAGCACATTATGTAGTTGAGAATAAAGATATGAATTTAATTCAACTTGTTAGCTTTGGCTGCGGTATTGATGCCATTACAAGTGATGAGGTTCGAGATATATTAAAGGATGGAAATAAATTTTATACTCAAATCAAAATTGATGAAATTGATAATTTAGGTGCAGCAAAAATTCGTTTGCGTTCGTTGAAAGAGGCGATTGGCCAACAGAAAGGAGCATAAAATTGAGTTTAGAATATACATTATTTAATTCAGATATGAAGAAGGATTATACAATTTTAGTTCCGTCTATGCTTCCTATCCACTTTCGCTTATTAACACCTGTCTTTGCGAAAAGCGGATATAAATTAGAAGTTTTGACAAATGAAGGGGAGCAAGTACGTGAAGAAGGTTTAGCACATGTGCATAATGATACTTGTTATCCAGCGTTGTTGGTTATTGGACAGATGATTGATGCGTTAAAAAGCGGAAAATATGATATAGATCATGTAGCCTGTGCTATTACACAAACGGCAGGAGGTTGTCGTGCAAGTAATTATCTTTCTTTATTGAGAAAAGCTTTGGCTATGGAAGGATGGCAACGCATTCCTTGTTTATCTGCCAATGCGAATGGTCTAGAAAAAGGCAGTAGCGTTGAATTTACAATGCCTTTGATTCTTCGCATTCTTTATGGAGCTTTATATGGTGATGCTTTAATGTGGTTAAGCAATCAGGTGAAGCCTTATGAACTTGAAAAAGGAGCCACAGATAAGGCGGTAAATCAGTTTATTGATGAATTGATTCCAATGTTTGAACATGGTGCTTATAAACAATCAAAGCGTATTTATAAAAAGATGTTGGAAATATTTAAGACAATTCCACAAGATCGTAGTCAGATAAAGATTCGTATTGGAATTGTTGGAGAAATCTATATGAAATATTCTCCATTAGGAAATCAACACTTAGAAGATTATTTAATTGAAGAAGGCTTTGAACCAGTGCTTTCTGGTGTTATGGATTTTGCACTGTATTGTGTAGAAAATTCAATTATTGATTATGAGTATTATCATATGCACGAAAAAAATCACTATATATACAATATAGTAAAAGATGTGATTATGCGTATGCAAAAAACATTTAGAGATATAGTTAAAAAAGATGGAACTTTTATTGCACCAGACGATTTTAGTGAAGTCATTGATAACGGAAAAGCATTTATTGATCCAGGTGTAAAAATGGGTGAAGGTTGGCTTTTAACAGGTGAAGTTGTTTCACTTATTAAATCTGGCGTTACCAATGTGATTAGTGCACAGCCATTCGGTTGTCTGCCAAATCATATTGTTGCCAAAGGTATGGTTCGTAAGATTAAGGATGAATATCCGAAAGCGAATATTGTTGCGATTGATTATGATCCAAGTGCATCAAAGGTAAATCAGGAAAATCGTATTCGATTGATGTTGGCAAATGCCAAGTTAAGTGAAGAAATGAAGGCAAGTATATGATGGAATTTGTATATGCCTATGCCTACTTTATTTTGTATGCCTTTTTAGGTTGGGTTTGTGAAGATTTATATTGTGGAATTCCCACAAAGAAATTTATTAACCGAGGCTTCTTTTATGGCCCGTATTGCCCAATCTATGGAGTAGGTGCTTTACTGGTTTTATATCCTTTATTGTTTGTGAAAGATTATCCTATACTTGTGTTTGTTTTAGGCGTCATTATTACGAGTGCATTGGAATATATTACAAGTTGGGTAATGGAAATTTTATTTAAAACAAGATGGTGGGATTATTCGGAAAGATTTATGAATATTAATGGGCGCGTATGTTTGTTGAATTCCACTTTATTTGGCATTATGTCTATTGTGGTGATTTATATCATTCATCCTATAATTCAAGATATCGTAATGGATATTCCTTTTACGGCATTGATGAGTTTTTTATCGGCTTTTACAATTGGATTTGGTATCGACTGTGTATTTACTGTACTTGCCTTACTTCGTCGCAAACAAGTATTCCAGAAAGTGCAAGTTCAAATGGAAGCTTTCAAAAAGGATTTCGAAGCAGAAAGTCAATTGCGTGTTCAAGAGGCGCAAGAAGCTTTCCAAGAATGGATGTTATCTCGTCCTGATTTATCCGAACGTATAGAAGAATTCCAAAGCAGTTTGGAAAACTTTTCTTTAGAAGCAAAAAAACATATTTCAAAGGCTTTCCCAGAACGTCATATTTCTACAGAAATTCGTAATATTGTAGCGGATGGTAAATTAGCACTTGAAAGAAGACGATTAAATGCGAATAAGCAAGCTGAATATTGCGAATTAACAAATATGGTTATGATTCAGGATGAAAAAGGTAATGTGTTAGTACAAAATAGCAAAAATCCAAATGGATATACATTACCAACCGGTCATATTGAACTTGGTGAATCGTTTGTACAATCAGCAATGCGTGATGTGAAAGAAAAAACTGGTTTAAATGTTGAACAGTTATGTTTGTGTGGAACAAAACAATTTATCTCGAGTGATAATTGCAGACATATTGTTTTCTTATATAAAACAAATGTGTTTAATGGAATCGAAAATGAAGAATCAAAGTGGATTCCACTGTCAAATATTCATGATTATAAGTTGATTTCAGGTTTAAATGATGTTCTAGAAGTGTTTGAAGGAACAAAATATAATGAGCTTTACTATAATGCTCAATATCAATTAAAAAAATATTAGACTTTGTGGTTTACAAGCAAAGTCTTTTTTTGTTATAATAAATAGGCAGGTTTATGCCTGTTCTCTGCTTCGTAAGAAGCCAAAAAGACCAAAGGGAGGTGTACACATGAAAAAATATGAAATTATGTACATTGTGAATGCATCTTTAGATGATGCAGCGTTCAAAACAGTTTCAGATCGTTTACATGCAACAATCACTGATAACGGTGGTTCAATTGACAAAGTAGATGACTGGGGTGTGAAAGAATTCGCTTATGAAATCGATCACATGAAAAAGGGACACTATGTAGTTATCAATGTAACTGCAAACAATGCAGGAGTTTTCGAATTCCAACGTTTGTCTCGTATCAGCAACAATGTAATTCGTGTTATGGTTGTTAAAACTGAAGGCGAAAAATAATCGAGGTTAAATAAATATGATTAATCGAGTAGTATTAGTTGGGCGTTTGACGCGTGATCCTGAATTACGTAAAACGCAAAGTGGAACAAGTGTTTGCTCATTCACAATGGCAGTTGGTCGTCGTGTTTCAACACAAGGACAGCCAGATGCAGATTTTATTAACTGTGTTGCTTGGAATAAAACAGCTGATTTAATGACACAGTATTTACACAAAGGTTCATTGATTGGTTTAGAAGGACGTATTCAAACTCGTTCTTATGACAATCAACAAGGACAAAGGGTATATGTTACAGAGGTCGTCGCAGAAAGTGTTCAATTCTTAGAACCTAAAAATGCACAATCAGGTTATTCAGCTCCAAGCCAGGATTATGGAATGAATCAAGGTTTTGCTCAAAATACATATGCTGCTCCTGTACAGAATGGATATAATCAAAATCCATATTCAAATCCTGTGCAGAATACAAATAACGCATTTGAATCAACATTCAATGCAGATGATTCACTAGATATTGCTAGTGATGATCTACCATTTTAGAAAGGAAGGACTTACTTATGGCATTTAAAAAACAACGTATGGGTCGTAAAAAAGTTTGTTACTTCACTAAGAACAAAATTAAGGAAATCGACTACAAAGACGTAGAATTATTAAAACGTTTCATCAACGCTAACGGGAAAATCATTCCTAGACGTGTGACTGGAACTCGTGCAAAATACCAAAGAATGTTAGCAACAGCTATTAAACGTGCTCGTCAAATGGCTTTGTTACCTTACGTGGTTGACTAATTAGACTTCATATATTGAAGTCTTTTTTTTTATTTTATATAATAGTCGTATGATAAAAACGAAACAAATTACTACAGGTGCGATGGTTTGCGCTATTTATGGAGCTTTATTATTTTTAAATCAACAGAGTGCATTGATGATTGAATCCAGTGCTTCTTGGATTTTTGCATTTCCTGTACTTATTTATACAGTCATGAGTGGTGTTAAAATGGGTGCATTGGTTACCATATGCATGGGTTTGATGACGATGTTTTTTGGTGGCTTTACAACCTGGTTTTATAGTTGGACCTCATTATTAATTGGATTTATATATGGGGCGGGCGTGTTTAAGCATGCTAAGAATATGACTAATTTTATTATTTGTTTTATTCTTTCTATTATAGCTAATTTATGCATCATTCTATTGTGGAGTACTTTGTTTGGTATTGATTTTTATGAAGATTTCCGCTTGATTTCACAATATATTCCTGGTATAAGCTTAAAAGTATTTACATACTTGATGATAGGATTACTAGGTCTATTACAGGCGTTATGTATTCATTTAGTAGCATTAATGGTGTGCTTACGTATGCATATGGACATTATTCCTCCACAACCATTATCTAAGGTACAAAGCCCAAGATGGATAGGGATAGGTTCTGTTGTGGTGTGGATTGCGTTCTTTTTTGTTCAAAATGTGATAGAATGTCCAACGGGGATCGTTGATTTAGCACAAGTTATTTTCTTTTTGGATTGTACCTTGTTATTATATTTTGGAGTTGTTTATTTTATGAGTTTATGTGTCAAATACCAAAAGAAGAAATGGTCATTTCTTTCTATTTTTGGTGCGTTTGTGCCTGGACTTAATTTATTGTGGATGTTTATGGGAGAGTTGGACTGTCTTTTACAGTTACGAAAAGAATAGAGGTTTTCTATATGAAACAGTTTGAAAAATGGCGTAGTCTATGCGTTACAGGTCTAGCTTTGGGCCTTATACTATCAATCCTGTTGTTTTTAAAGAAAGAATATATATATATGATTGCTGCTTTGATTGTATGGATTGTTTTTATCTGTGCTTTCTTTGGCTTTTGGAAATCTTTAAAAGAACATGGAATGAAGACGGAAGTAGATATTTCAAGAGTTTTAGGTAAAGATGCCAAAGATGCTTTGAATTTTGGAAATGTGGGTATCTTAACTTATAACGAAGAATACATTGTAACTTGGGCTTCGCCTTTCTTTAAAGAGAAGGGTATTACGTTGACTAATAGTAAATTAACTAGCTGGATCAGTAATATTCGTACTTTGTTTGATGACGATGTGGATATGGTTATTGGTAAATCGGAAGGTCGAATTTACGAAATCACGAGAAAAAGAGATGCTCAAATTTTATATGTGAAGGATATTACAGATTACTATAATATGCGTCAGCAGTATTTAGACAATGAAATAGTGATTGGGTTATTGCAGTTAGATAACTATATGGAATATCAGTCTTATGAAAATGAAGAAATCATGGCCCAAATCAATACACATTTAAGAGCTGCTTTAGTAACGTGGGCTAAAGATAATAAGATGTTTGTTAGACGTTTACGTTCAGATCGTTTTTTGGTGATTTTGAATAAAGAAATCTTAACGGAAGTGCGGAAACAGAATTTTACTATTTTACAACTTATTAAGGATGAGGCAAATAAATTAGATGTTTCAATTACGTTAAGTATGGCTTTTGCGTATGGATCAAATGATTTTACGGTACTAGATGATATGGTCAATGAATTGATTGAACTTGCACAAAGTCGTGGTGGAGATCAGGCGGCTATTCGTTCAAGTGGAGGAACGGTTCAATTTGTGGGTGGAAACTCCGAAACAAGTTCAACACGTTCTAAAGTTCGTGTACGCATTATGGCACAATCTATTCAAGAAGCTATTATGGAATCGAAACGTGTCTATATTGCAGGACATGTTATGAGTGATTTTGACTGTATGGGAGCATGTCTAGCTTTATCTAGCTGGGTACATGCGTTAGGCAAGGAAGTATTTATTGTTTTAAAGGATGTTCCTAGAGATGAGCAGCTTCAAGAAATGATGAATTCATTTGTTACTGTCATTCAAGAAAGACATACTTTGATTACTCCAGATGAGGCGATGGATTCTATAGATTATAATAAAGATTTATTGATTATGGCTGATCATGGTATTCCTGCAATATCAAGTGTCAAAGAATTTGTGGATCGATGCAATCGTATTCTTGTGATTGATCATCATAGACGTAGTGATGCGTTTGTTAAGAATACTTTGTTGACATATGTTGAAAGCAGTGCAAGTTCAGCGTGTGAATTAATTGTTGAATTGCTTCAAAATATTCCAAATCATATTCCTATTTATGAAATGGAAGCGACGATTATGTATTTGGGTATTTTAGTGGATACAAATCGTTTTAAAATGCATACGGATGCCCGTACGTTTGAAGCAGCAGCTGCCTTACAAAATTGGGGAGCTAATACAAGTCGTGCTGAAAAAGCTTTGTGTGAAGACTATTTGTATTTCTCTATGAAGAATGCATTGATTCAGCAGGCAAAGCCTTATTACAATCATTTTATGATTGCAGCGATTGATGATGAAACATTAGATAAGACGATGATGGCTCAGGTTTCACAAGCTTTATTATTGATTAAAGGCTGTGTTGCTAGTTTTACCATCGCAAAGGTAAAGACAAATCCGAATGCCGTTGCGATAAGTGCTCGTAGTGATGGGTCTTATAATGTTCAAAAAATTATGGAAAAATTAAATGGTGGCGGCCACTTTAGTGCGGCTGCTGTCGAAAGAGAAGGTGTATCCGTGCAACAGATGAAGGATATGATCTTAAATTGTATAGAGGAGGAACTTAAAAATGAAGGTAATATTGCTTAAAGATATTCGTAAATTAGGAAAGAAAGATGATGTAGTTGAGGTAAGTGATGGCTACGCAAGAAATTTCTTATTTAAGAATAAATCGGCGATTGCGTATACAAAGGGTTCTGCCAAAGTTTTAGATAAACAAATGGAAGAAAGAGCTGAACACGAGGCTGAGTTAAAAAAAGAAGCTGAAGCTTTGAGTGAAACTTTAAAGGGTATTACTTTAGAGTTTACTTTGAGTACAGGTAAAAATGGAGCTACTTTTGGTTCTGTTTCTAGTAAACAAATTGTGGAAGCTTTATCTAAAAAAGGGATTCGTGTTGATAAAAGAAAACTTCAATTGGAACAATCTATCGCATCTTTAGGGGTGACTCGTGTTCCTGTGGATTTATATCGTGGACAAGTGATTGGTGAAATTGTTGTTCATGTAAGTGAAAAGGCATAATATGTCGCGTGAAATGCCTAACGCAGTTTCCTTAGAACAATCAGTGCTTGGCTCTTTGATGGTATATCCTAAAGTCATTCAAGATTGTCAGGAACTCGATCTACATGTAGAAGAATTTTATTTGCCTTCTCATCAGCAGATTTATCAGGCTATCTGTACAATTCATGAAAATGGCCAACCTATTGACATGAATACGGTGGTCAATCGTTTACAGGAAACAGATCAGTTAGAGTCTAGTCAAGGAGCAGATTATATTATTCGTTTGGCAGACTCAGCTATTTCGAGTGCAACATCAAGATCTTATATTGAAACGATCAAAAATAAGGCGCAGCTAAGAAGGTTGATTTATGTTGCGGATAAAATTAGTGAAGAAGGCTATTCATCTGGCGAAGATATTGATACAGTTTTAGATGATGCGGAACGCTTAGTTATGGATGTAACTAGACATCGTAGGGGAAGCGAATTTGAATCAAGTGAAGAAATCGTTACTCGTGTCATTAATGAATTAAAAGAGCTTCGTATGATGAAAGGTGTAACTGGAATTGAAACGGGTTATGTCTTATTGGATCGTATGACGAATGGTTTTCAGCGAGGTGATTTAATTATTCTTGCAGCTCGTCCTGCCATGGGAAAGAGTGCCTTGGCTTTAAATTTTGCAGCTCAAGTTGCGAAACGTAATGAAGGAGCTGTTGCGATATTTTCACTGGAAATGCCTAGTGATTCGATGATGAAGCGTTTAATGAGTTCGGAATCTCAGGTATATTCGGATAAGCTTCGTAGTGGTAAATTGACAAATGAGGAAATGTCTCGTTTATATGAGGCAGGTTCACATTTGAGTGAAAGAAAGATTTATATTGATGACACAAGTAGTATCAAGGTATCTCAGATTTTCTCGAAGTGTCGTAAATTAAAGAGTGAAAATGGCTCTATTTCTTTAGTTGTAATTGACTACTTGCAGCTGATTACGGGAACACGCGCAGATTCTCGTCAACAAGAGGTTAGTGATATTTCGCGTAATTTAAAGATTTTGGCAAAAGAAATGGAATGTCCAGTTATTGCACTTTCTCAGCTTTCTCGTAAGGTTGAAGAAAGAACGGATCATGAACCGCAATTGTCTGATTTACGTGAGTCTGGATCAATCGAGCAGGATGCCGATATCGTAATGTTTCTATATCGTAGTAATTATTATGATAAAGATAAGGAATCACAAGAAGAAACAGAAGTTGTTGATTTATCTTTGGCAAAACATCGTAATGGCGGTATTGGAAAGATTCAATTGGCTTTTGAAAAGAATATATCTCGTTTTACAAATTTAGAAGCCTCTGGAGATGATATTTATGCGCATTGATTTATTGTGTAGCGGCTCAAAAGGCAACAGTTGTTTGATTCGTCATGAAGATACGCAATTGTTGATTGATTGTGGTTCAACAAAAAAGTATTTGATGGAAAGCTTTAAAAAGGTTGGAGCTTGTGTTGATGATACAAATGGTGTTTTGATTAGTCATGCTCATTCGGATCATGTTTCGCAGTTAAAGCATTTTAAGCATTTGGATGTGTATTCTTATTGTGATTTAAAGGATGTGTTAGATAAACATGATGTAGTACCGAATCAAAAGTTGATTATCAAAGATTTGAGCATTCAATTTCTAGGTTTGTCTCATGATTCGCCACATACAATTGGTTTTGTGGTAGAGTCGGATAAAGAAAAGCTTGTGTATGTAACGGATACAGGTTATGTACCCAATCAAATCAAACCGTATATTGCGAATGCAGACCATTATATCTTTGAAAGCAATCACGATGTGGATCGTTTGATGCATACAAAGCGTCCGATGTTTTTAAAACAGCGTATTTTGAGTGATAATGGGCATTTGAATAATGAAGATTCAAGTTTAAATTTAACTTCCTTGATCAATGCGAAGACAAAAAATATTGTTCTTGCGCATTTGAGTGAAGAGGCGAATACGCAAGATCTAGCATTGGATACATTTTCGAATGTACTATTACGAAAGGACTTACATCCTTCTGGAATTGATGTAAGAGCGGCAAAGCAGTTTGAAGTTTTGACAATTGATTAGAATTGTTTAATGATAAAAAACAGAATATTCATATACTATAACACTGGAAGTTTTGGAGGATTCCATTTCTTTCAGTGTTTTCTATTATGGACAAGGATGGTATAATTATGACTATAAAGGTAGGTAATTTAAATGTTAAAAGTTATTGATCATCCGTTGATTAAGCATAAATTAACAGTTATGCGAAAAAAAGAAACGGGAACGAAAGATTTTCGTCAAAACTTAGATGAAATTGGAGGATTAATGGTTTATGAAATCACTCGTGATTTGCCTTTGAAACCAATTGAAATCGAAACACCAATTTGTCAGTACACAGGTTATGAATTGGCTAAAAAAGTTGTGATTGTGCCAATTTTACGTGCTGGACTAGGTATGGTAAATGGAATTCAGGATTTGATTCCAACCGCAAAGATTGCGCATGTTGGTATGTATCGTGATGAAGAAACGCTAGAGCCACATACTTATTTTGAAAAATATCCAAAGAACTTAGAAGATGCGATCACAATCGTTGTGGATCCAATGCTCGCAACTGGTGGTTCAAGTGTAGCAGCAATCGATATGGTTAAGAAGCAAGGAGCTACAAATGTGAAGTTGGTTTGTTTGGTTGGTGCACCTGAAGGTGTTAAAACAGTTGAAAAAGCACATCCAGATGTAGATATTTACTTAGCTTCACTAGATGACCATTTAAATGAACATGGATATATTGTTCCAGGTTTAGGAGATGCTGGAGATCGTATTTTCGGTACGAAGTAATTGATGAAACCTTATGCTTTTTCGGGAATGTTATGCACAAGCATGCTCATATTTGGGCTTATCGGTTATAATATTGATGGCTGGTTACATACTACGCCTTTATTTGTGATTGTAGGTTTAATGTACAGTATTATTGGTAGTATTATTTTATTAATAAAAAAATCGAGGTAAAGCAATGCAGCAAATGAATAAAAAAATAGTAAAGTATACTTTGATATTTAGTTTATTTTGCTCTTTGGTTTGTGCAGTTATTTTTCATTCTCAAATGATTCAAGTATTTATAGCTGTTTGGATAGGTTGCCTTACAGGTTTAGTGGGGTATCGTAAGATTGTTCAAATGGCTTTAAATATTCCAACAGATGAAATAGCTGGAAAAAAGATAGGTACACAAGAATATATGAAAAGATATCTTATGTATGGTCTAGTTTTAGTTATTTGTCAATTAATGGAGTTGCCAATTTTGGCAGTTCTTGTTGGGCTTATGTGCAATAAAGGAGCTATTCTTTTATATGCACTAAAAGAAAAGGAGGATTTCCATGAGTGATGTAAGTGCAATTATCATTCACATTGGAAAGTTCTCTTTACAGATTCAACAATCTATTCTTGTATGGCTTGGAATTTGTGTTTTCTTTGCGTTCTTCTTCTACTTTGCAGGAAAGAAAATTGAAAAACAAGATCCTTCAAAAGCTAGTAAAGGGATTGTGTATATTTGTGAGGAGATCTACAACTTAGTGCTTTACGTAATTAAAGATAACTTAAGGGAAACTACAAAGAAATATATTCCTATGTTTGGCACTTTGATTGTGATGATGATTGTAAGTAACTTGATTGGTTTGATTGGGCTTCAAAATCCAACGAGCAATGTAAGTTTTAATGCGACATTGGCCGTCACAATGTGGTTGATGATCCAAGGTAATGGTATTAAAAAAGGTGGATTATTAGCACGAATGAAAGAGTTGACAGAGCCGATGTTCTTGTTGACACCATTGAATGTCATAGGAGAGTTGGCGTTGCCTATCTCATTAACAATGCGTTTATTTGGTAATATTTTGGCAGGATATATCATTTCTATGTTGGTGTATACATTGATTAAAATGTTGATGCCAATAGGATTGTTAGGATTATTAGTAACGCCATTTTTACATATGTATTTTGATATATTCTCAGGTGTAATTCAGACATATATCTTCTTTACACTAAGCTCGTTCTTCTTAGGACAGCAAGTGGTGATTCAAGAAGATTAATAAATAGGAGGAAAATAAAATGTTTAATGAATTTTTCGTACGTGGTATGGCTTGCTTAGGTGCAGGTATTGCGATGATTGCTGGTTTAGGTCCTGGTATTGGTCAGGGTATTGCAGCTAGTAAAGGTGCAGAAAGCGTTGGTCGTAATCCAGATGCAGCAAGTAAAATTCAATCTATCATGGTATTAGGTATCGCCTTAGCCGAAACAACAGGTATCTATGCTTTGATCATTGCGATTTTATTGATTTTCATCAAAGGTTAATGATTGGGAGAATCGGTAATGATTGACTTTAATATTGACAATTATTTGCGAATTTCATTGACCGATGTTGTTTTAGTTTGTATTTCTACTTTTTTGATTGTAATGTTTGCCAAAAAATTCTTTTGGGAAAAATTACTAACATTAATTCAAAAACGACAAGATTTAATTCAAGAAAATATCAATTCTTCAGTAGCTATTAAAAAGCAGGCTGAAGATGTTAAAGAACAGTATGATGAAAAATTGCGTAATGTATCGCAAGAAGCTCATACCATTATTGTTTCAGCTAGAGCACATGCGGATCAAGAAAAACAGCAGATTATAAAAGAAGCAAATGACGAAGCTTTGCGTATTAAGAAAAACGCAAATGAAGATATCGAACGTCAGAAGCGTGACGCTCAAAAAGAAATGAAAAAAGCAATTAGCGATGTCGCATTAAGCGCAGCTAGTCAGTTGATTAAAAAAGAAATGGATGAAGAAACACAGAAGCAGTTTGTGGAAGATTTTATTGAACAGGCAGGCGATAAACAATGGTAGATTACACGCCTTATGCTCAGGCTCTATTTGAATTAGCACAAGATTCAAAGCAAGAAATGGCTTGGATGTCAGAGCTAAAGCAAGTAGCGCAAGTGATTACTTCAGTACCAGAATTAAACAAGATTCTAGCACATCCAAGTATTTCTCGAGTAAAGAAAAAGGAAATCATCCAAACAGCTTTCGAATCCGAATTAGATACAACTGTATTTCGTTTCTTGCTTGTGTTAAATGAGCATAATGAACTTTCTCATCTTGATAAAATCAGTGATGCGTATGAAGAGTGTTATCGAAAGAAACATAGAATTGAAATCGTTAAAGTAACGAGTGCATCAAAATTAGATGAAGATCAATTATCAAGATTGAAAGAGATGTTAGAGAAAAAAATGAATAAGACACTTGAACTTGAAGTACAAGTGGATCCATCTTTGATTGCAGGTATTAAAGTACAGGCGAATGATTTAGTGATGGATAATACGGTCATTGCGAAGATTGACGCAATGAAGGAAGCAATTAATAGATAAGCAGGTGATATGATGAGTTTAAATCCAGCAGAGATTTCAAAATTAATCAAAGCTCAAATTCAAAGTATCGACCAGGATCTTGAAATGAATGAAAGTGGTACTATCCTAACAGTAGGTGATGGTATTGCAACAGTATATGGATTGAAAAATGCCATGATGAGTGAATTGTTGTTATTCCCTCACGATGTATATGGTATGGTCATGAACTTAGAAGACGAACAAGTAGGTGTCGTATTACTAGGTGATAATTCCGATATCAAAGAAGGTGACGTTGTAAAACGTACAGGTCACATCATTGAAGTTCCAGTTGGTGATAGTTTGATGGGTCGTGTTGTCAATGCATTAGGACAACCGATTGATGGTTTAGGTGAAATCAAAACAGATAGAACACGTCCAGTAGAACGTGTGGCCCCAGGTGTAATGACAAGAAAGAGTGTATCGGTTCCATTACAAACGGGTTTAAAAATTATTGACTCTATGATTCCAATTGGTCGTGGACAACGTGAGTTGATCATTGGTGACCGTCAAACAGGTAAAACAGCAATCGCAATCGATACGATTTTGAATCAAAAAGATCAAAATGTAAAATGTATTTATGTGGCGATTGGTCAAAAGGCAAGTACTGTAGCTCAAATCGTTGAAAAATTAAAACAACACGGAGCTATGGAATATACTACGATCGTAGCGGCTACTGCATCTGAAGCAGCGCCATTACAATATATTGCACCTTATGCAGGTTGTGCAATGGGTGAAGAATGGATGGAAAACGGAGAAGACGTATTAATTGTTTATGATGATTTATCAAAACATGCCGTAGCTTACCGTACACTGTCTTTACTTCTTCGTCGTCCTCCTGGACGTGAAGCGTATCCTGGAGATGTCTTCTACTTACATTCACGTTTATTAGAGCGTGCAGCACGTTTAAATGAAAATTATGGTGGTGGATCTTTAACTGCTTTACCAATCATTGAAACACAAGCCGGAGATATTTCTGCCTATATTCCTACAAACGTAATTTCAATTACGGATGGACAGATTTTCTTGAAAACAGATATGTTTAATGAAGGCGTTCGTCCAAGTGTAGATAGTGGTTTAAGTGTAAGTCGTGTAGGTAGTGCTGCACAGACAAAAGCTATGAAGCAGGTTTCTGGTTCATTAAAGCTTGAACTAGCTCAATATCGTGAAATGGAATCTTTTGCGAAGTTTGGTTCAGATTTGGATGCGAGTACAAAAGATGTATTGGATCATGGAGCAAGATTAACTCAATTATTGATTCAAAAACAATATTCACCATTAACAGTGCCTGAACAAGTATTATCTTTGTATGCTGCAAAAAATAGATATTTAAAACCTGTTGAAGTAGATCACGTTGGTGAATTTGAACAAGGAATGTTGGAGTATGCACATCGTGAATATCCTTATGTTTTAGATCAGATTGAAATGAAAAAGGCAATTGACGATGAATTAGAAGCGGATATTAAGAAGGCTTTGGATGCATACGCAAAACAATATGCACTAGAAAAGGGTGCGCAACATGGCACAGAGTAGACAGGCTATTCAGGCTCGAATCAGTTCCGTTAGTTCAACTAAAAAAATCACAAAAGCAATGCAGCTGATTGCTTCAAGTAAATTAACTAGACAAAGACAAATTATGGAAGAAAACCGTAGTTATGCACAAGGTCTTCAAGAACTATTCACAATGGTACTTCGTAGTACTGGAGATGATTCTATATATTTAAATGAGAATCAAGGAAAGCCAGGCTTTATCTTTGTGATCACAAGTGATATGGGACTTTGTGGTGGTTACAACGCAAACGTGTATCGTATGATACAAGATGAGTTTTCTGAAAAGGATCATGTAGTTATGATAGGAATTCGTGGTTCTGCATGGATTTCAAAACGTGACTATAATGTTGAAACTGTATTAAGTGATCTTGACGAGGATGATGTATATAATGCTTTATCGAAATGTATGCAGGATGCATTAGACTTGTTTGAAAAGAAAGAGATTTCAAAAATTCAAATTTTATATACGCACTATAAAAATACATTGACATTTGTTCCTACTTTAGAAACTGTTTTACCTGTTTCTAAGCCTCAGGAAGAAAAGAAGTCAGGCATGCATGCGGATATGATTTTTGAACCAGATAAGGAAACAATGCTACAAAACATGATTCCTATGGTAACAAAATCAATTCTTTACTCTCGTTATTTAGAGAGTAAAACAAGCGAACAGGCTTCTCGAAGAATGGCAATGGAGAGTGCAACTGACAATGCAGAAGAGTTGCAGAATAATCTTGAACTTGCATATAACCGTGTACGTCAAGGAGCTATCACGCAAGAAATCACTGAAATTGTCGGTGGTGCAAATGCACTTTCATAAAGGAGGGTAAACATGAGTCAAAATATTGGAAAAGTCGTTGAGATCATTGGTCCGGTTGTGGATATTCAATTTTCACAAAATAATTTACCAGATTTATTAACGGCAATTGAAATTGAACGCCCAAATGAAGAAAATCTAATTGTAGAAGTCGAACAAGATATCGGTGCTGATAGAGTACGTTGCATTGCGATGGGAAGTACAGATGGTTTGGTTCGTGGTATGGATGCCATTGATACTAAAAAACCAATTCAGGCTCCTGTCGGAGAAAATGTATTGGGTCGTATGTTTAATGTTTTGGGTAAACCAATTGATGGTTTAGGTGATGTAGATGCTCAAACTATGCCAATTCATAGAAAAGCACCAGCATTTGATGAACAAAGTACAACAAGCGAACCATTGGAAACAGGTATTAAAGTTATTGACTTACTATGTCCTTACGCAAAGGGTGGTAAGATTGGATTGTTCGGTGGTGCCGGGGTAGGTAAAACCGTATTGATTCAAGAGTTGATCCACAATATTGCCAAAGAACATGGTGGTAAATCCGTTGTAGTAGGCGTTGGAGAAAGAACTCGTGAAGGAAATGATATGTATCACGAGATGAAAGACAGCGGTGTATTAGATAAAACAGTATTGGTTTATGGACAGATGAATGAAAGTCCAGGAGCCAGAATGCGTGTTGGATTAACTGGTCTAACAATGGCAGAATATTTCCGTGATGTAGAACACCAGGACGTATTATTGTTTATTGATAATATCTTCCGTTTTACACAGGCAGGATCTGAAGTTAGTGCCTTATTAGGACGTGTTCCTAGTGCTGTAGGGTATCAGCCTACATTAGCTACAGAAATGGGACAGTTACAAGAAAGAATCACATCAACAAAAGATGGCTCTATCACTTCCGTACAGGCTATTTATGTACCTGCGGATGACTTAACGGACCCAGCTCCAGCAACAACATTTTCTCACTTGGATGCAAAAACGGTATTAGACCGTGACATTGCGGCATTAGGTATTTATCCTGCCGTAGATCCACTTGAATCAAGTTCACGTATTTTGGATCCACTTGTAGTTGGTGAAAAGCACTATAAAGTAGCTCGTGGAGTACAAAATATTCTACAGAGATATAAAGATTTACAGGATATCATTGCCATCTTAGGTATGGATGAATTAAGTGAAGAAGATAAGAAAGTTGTTAACCGTGCACGTCGTGTTCGTAACTTCTTGTCGCAACCATTTAATGTTGCTGAAGTATTCTCTGGTATTCCTGGAAAATATGTACCTTTGGAAGATACAATTCGCAGTTTCGAACGCTTATTAGCAGGTGAATTTGATGATCTTCCAGAACAAGCATTCATGTTTGTTGGAACAATTGAAGAAGCACAGGAAAAAGCTAAAAAAATGGCTGGTGAATAGTCATGATTGCTTTTAAAGTAGTAACACCAAAAGGCGAATATTTAAAGCAGGAAGTTAAAAGTATCCATGTAAAGACGGTGGTTGGAGAAACAACAATTTTACCAAATCACATGCCTATCTTTGCATCTTTGGTGCCTTGTAAGCTTGTTTTGAAAAACGAAAATGATGAAGAAGAAATCTTTGCGATTTCTGGTGGCTTTTTACAATTCAACAAAAATGAAGGCATGATTCTAGCTGATGCGATCGAAGGAAAAAAAGATATCGATCTTGAGCGTGCAAAAAAATCAATGGAACGTGCTAAAGAGCGTTTAGAGAAAAAAGATTCAGATACAAATCTAAAAAGAGCTCAGTTATCATTGGAAAGAGCAATTAATAGAATTCATGTATATGGCGGGTAACCAAAATCATTTAGGGTTTTAGCGCAATCATTTGGGGTCTAGTTCGGGGTCTGTGAATATTCGTTAAAATTTCAAATTCAAAAGAGATGTAAATCTGTATGTTGGTACATGCAGAAATGCATCTTTTTTTTAGTTGTGTTTTTCTTACTGTGATTATTAAATTGTAGTTATATTTTTATATTATTTTTTCTTATTATATGATCCGCGTTTTTTTCCTTTATTCTTTTTGATCTCATCTTTTGGTTTAGGAATACCTCTAACGCTTGGATTGTCTCTTGTAGCCCAGAGAATGCGATTGCGTGTATAATTAAAATCAGAGAATCCTCTCGATTCTCTCTTAAGATCTTTCGGCTTTCGGTTGAAAGACTCCATAGGTCCATTGGAAAGACGTGCATAGTATTCTTGCTCGTTTCTTGCACTCTTTCTATAGACCTTTACTTTAATAAAGGAATTAACGATAGGTTCCTTGTTCTTGATAAGAAACAAGGCAAAATCACTAAATATCGACTGATCTGAATATTTATATTTGTTGATCAAAGCGTTTAGATTTGTCAGTACATCGAATTCACTTTCGTATTCCTGATTGT
>NZ_JAJDMK010000109.1:0-4488 GCF_020593575.1 Holdemanella sp. DFI.5.55 | reverse complement strand
CATCCAGACAATAGTATCTGGATGGTTCGTCATTTCTTAACTTAATGACATTGAGGTTAACCCTGCTTTTCTTTTGTTTTTACAGATAATTCCTTAAATTCTTTTGGTGACATACCAAATTCTTTTTTAAAGGCACGGAAGAAACTCGTATAGTCTTTAAAACCATATAATATACAGATTTCTGTTAAATTTGTATGAAACGATATAGCGTCTTTGCATAAGCGAAGACGTTTTTTTGTGATGAATTGATGTACAGAAATACCAAGATTTGCTTTAAATACATGTGAAATATGGTATTTGCTGACAAAGAATATTTCAGACAGATGGTCAAGCGTCAAATCTTCATCGATATGGTCTTCAATGTACAATAAGATATTTTCATAGAGAGCATTTTCTTCGTATTTTTTATTTTTTTGTTCCATTTCATAAATGGAGCGATTAAAGTGAAAAACAAGATCTTTTAAACATAATTGGACCTTAGTTTGTTTACCAAAACGATTGGCATGCGTTTCTTCAATCAGTCTGAAGATTTTGGATTGTAAGGTGTTAAAACCAATAATGTCATAATGATATAAATATTGTTTTGTGGTAAGAACACGCTGAATTAAATAAACATAATCACTCGAGATGTTAAATAGTTTATTACAATAATCTTGGGAAATCCAGAATACGAAACGACGATATGGAATACTATTGTCTAAAAGCTTTGCGTAGTGCTTTGTGTTGGGTGGAATGATCAATATATCGCCTGGCACTAAAGGATGAGAGACACCCTCAATATCCATAGATATGTGTCCTTTTAAAAAAATGTAAAATTCATAGTAATTATGAGTGTGAGGATTGACATTAGCATAGTGAAAATTCTGACTCGTATCCTCATAATAATAGATTTCAAAGTCAGGTTCTAACATTTTTTGTCGAGTACTAAATGTCGTTTGAAGGTTCTTTTTCATAATTTTATTTTATGGGAAAACCGCAACTTTTGCAATGTTTATAACAATTAATGAAATTCCAAATTGAAACCGCTTTACCTATAATATAGTTGCCAAAACAAATACAAATCTTAGAAAGTGAGAACATTTTATGGAAATGACATTAAGATGGTATGGTTCAAAATTTGATACTGTCACATTAAAACAAATTCGACAAATCCCAGGAGTGACTGGAGTTATTACTACTTTATATGATACTGAGCCAGGTGAAGTTTGGAGCCGCGGAAGAATTCGTGCAATGAAAGACGAAGTAGAAGCTGCAGGCCTTCACGTTGCTGGAATTGAAAGTGTAAATATTCATGATGCGATCAAAACAGGTGCACCAGAAAGAGAACAATATATTGCAAACTACATTGAAACATTGGAAAACTTAGGGAAAGAAGATATCCACATGGTTTGTTACAACTTTATGCCTGTATTTGACTGGACACGTACAGAATTAGCGCGTGTAAGAGCTGATGGCTCTACAGTACTAGCTTATACACAAGAAGCGGTTGATGCCTTAGATCCAGAAAAAATGTTTGAATCCATTTCCGGAGATATGAATGGTTCAATCATGCCAGGTTGGGAACCAGAACGTATGGCCCGTGTTAAAGAACTATTTGAAATGTATAAAGATGTAGATGATGAAAAATTATTTGAGAACTTAAAATATTTCTTAGAAAAAATTATGCCTGTATGTGATAAATACGATATTAACATGGCCATTCACCCAGATGATCCAGCATGGAGCGTATTTGGACTTCCACGTATTATCATCAATAAAGAAAATATCTTGCGTATGATGAAAATGGTAGACAATCCTCATAATGGTGTTACTTTCTGTTCAGGATCTTATGGAACTAATTTAGCAAATGATTTACCTGATATGATTCGTTCATTAAAGGGAAGAATTCACTTTGCACATGTTCGTAACTTGAAATTCATTACACCAACAAACTTTGAAGAAGCTGCTCACTTATCAAGTGATGGTACATTTGATATGTATGAAATTATGAAAGCTCTATATGACATTGGATTTGATGGACCAATCCGGCCAGACCATGGACGTATGATTTGGGATGAAGTGGCAATGCCAGGATATGGTTTATATGACCGTGCCTTAGGAGCTACTTACTTAAATGGATTATGGGAGGCCATTGATAAAGCCACGAAGCGAGGTATCTAATTATGAAATTAACTTTAGAAGGTATTCAAAATCGAAAAGAATGGGAAGAAAAGGGATATTCTTTACCTCAATATGATATTGCTGAAATGAGAAAAGCTACAAAGGAAAATCCTTTCTGGATCCATTTTGGAGCTGGTAACTTATTCCGTGCATTCCATGCGAATGTTGTTCAAAATATGTTGAATAATAAAGATTTAGATCGAGGCTTGGTCGTTGCCGAAGGTTTCGATTATGAAATCATTGAAAAAATGTATGCGCCACACGATAACTTAGGTATCGTAGCTACATTAAAAGCCGATGGTACAATCGATAAAACCGTTGTTGCCAGTGTTGCAGAATCTTTACCTTTAGATTCAAATAATGAAAGTGCTTATGCAAGATTAAAAGAAATCTTCACAAACAAATCTTTACAGATGGCAACATTTACAATCACAGAAAAAGGATACAGCCTAGTAAATGGAAAAGGTGAACAACTCCCAGATATCACAGGAGACTTTGTGGATGGACCAGAAAAACCAGCTAGTTATATGGGTAAAGTGACATCTTTATTGTATGCTCGCTTTAAAGCAGGAGAACTTCCAATTGCGATGGTAAGTACAGATAACTGTTCTCATAATGGAGATAAGTTATATGCAGCTATCCTTGCATTTGCCAAAGCTTGGGCAGAAAACGGTAAAGCCGAAAAGGAATTTGTTGAATATATTGATTCAAATAAAGTGTCATTTACTTGGAGTATGATTGATAAGATTACACCTCGTCCAGATGCATCTGTTGAAAAAAACTTGTTGAACGATGGTGTAGAAGAATTAGATCCAGTTATTACTTCTAAAAACACATATGTAGCACCTTTCGTAAATGCAGAAGAAACAGAATACTTAGTTATTGAAGACAATTTCCCAAATGGACGTTTAGATTTAACTAAGGGTGGATTGATGTTTACAGACCGCGATACAGTAGACAAAGTAGAAAAAATGAAGGTTTGCACTTGTTTAAATCCATTACACACTTGTCTAGCCATCTTTGGATGTGTATTGGGATACAATAAGATTTCAGATGAAATGAAAGATGAAGAATTAGTAAAATTAGTTGAAACTGTCGGATATAAAGAAGGTTTACCAGTTGTAGTAAATCCTGGCATTTTGGATCCAAAAGAATTTATAGATACAGTATTAAAAGTACGTGTTCCAAATCCATTTATGCCAGATACGCCACAACGTATCGCCACAGACACTTCTCAAAAATTAGCAATTCGTTTTGGGGAAACAATTAAAGCGTATGCGAGTGCTGACAATCGCAATGTAGCAGATTTGAAATTAATTCCATTAGTGTTTGCCGGATGGTTACGTTATTTAATGGCTGTGGATGATGCGGGAAATGCGTTTGAATTAAGTCCGGATCCATTATTGGATACAGTTTGTCCTTATATTGAAGGATTTAAATTAGGTGAAACTAAAGATGCAACTGAAATTGAAGCCACACTAAAACCAGTTCTAGAAAATGATAAAATTTTTGGTGTGAACCTATATGAAGTCGATATGGCAGAAAAAGTATGCGGATACTTTAATGAAATGTTGGCAGGCGTAGGTAGTGTACGCTCAACATTAAAGAAGTATCTATAAGAGAGGTGTAAAATGAATACGATTAGTAAAACAATTCAAGAAATGGGTGTTGTCCCTGTTGTTGTTTTGAATGACGCAAAAGATGCTAAACCATTAGCTCAAGCTTTATGCGAAGGCGGTCTTCCGTGTGCAGAAGTGACTTTTCGTACAGAAGCTGCTGAAGAATCCATTCGATTGATGACAGAATGCTATCCAGACATGTTTGTAGGTGCTGGTACAGTATTGACAACAGAACAAGTAGATCGTGCAGTAAATGCAGGCGCAAAATTTATTGTAAGCCCTGGATTTGATCCAGAAATCGTAGATTACTGTTTAGAAAAGAATATTCCAATTTATCCGGGCTGCATTACACCTAGTGAAGTTGCTCAAGCTGTGAAAAGAGGATTGGAAGTTGTGAAATTCTTTCCAGCTGAACAATTTGGTGGTGTATCCACAATCAAAGCTCTTGCAGCCCCTTACGTAGGTGTGAAATTTATGCCTACTGGTGGAGTGAATGCCAAGAATTTAGATAATTATTTATCTTGTGACAAAATCGTTGCGTGCGGTGGAAGCTGGATGGTGAAAGGTGATCTTGTTGTAGAAGGAAAATTTGATGAAATTAAATCTTTAGTAGAAGAAGCTGTTGAATTAGTAGCTAAAATAAGGGGTAAATAAATGAAACAAAAAGTAGTCACTTTTGGAGAAATCATGTTACGTTTAGCACCAGAAG
>NZ_JAJDMK010000108.1:0-4726 GCF_020593575.1 Holdemanella sp. DFI.5.55 | reverse complement strand
AAATGAAATCTACAGGTGAGGCTTTGGGTAGTGATGTAAACTTAGAAAAAGCATTATATAAAGCATTGGTTGCCAGTGGTGTGAGTGTTCCAACACATGGAAATGTATTAATGACAATTGATGATGAAAATAAACAAGAAGCATTAGAATTGGCGAGACGTTTCGCAAATATCGGATATGGAATCTATGCGACGAAGGGAACGGCAGATCTATTTGAAAAAGAAGGATTGTATGTTCACCGTGCTAGCAAGATTGAAACAGAAGATGGTAAAAACGTTCTAGACATTATTCGTAATGGACGTGTAAACTTTGTCATCAACACAATGTCTAATAAGAAGAACACAAGTGCCGATGGATTCTTGATTCGTCGTGTATCTGCAGAAAATAACATTTCTTGCATGACAAGTTTAGATACAGCGAATGCATTGGTGAAAGTTTTAGAGTCATTGAGTTTCTCAATGGTTTCTATGAATGAAATGGGGAAATAGTATGCAGGAATTTGCGAAGATTCTATCGAATGTCAAAATCGCAAATGATATTTGGAAGATGGAATTGAAAACAGGCTTAGCTAAAACAGCTAAGCCTGGTCAATTCATTGAAATCACAGTTCCAGGTTTCTATTTGCGAAGACCCATATCGATTAGTGAAATTAAGGAAGATGTTTTAGTCATTATCTACAAGGTGCTTGGTGAAGGTACTTTACAAATGACTGAACTTGAAGGAAAATTAGATATCTTTGGTCCTTTAGGAAATGGGTTTCCAATTGAAGATAAAGAAGAAGTTTTGTTGATTGGTGGAGGTGTTGGTGTACCACCACTATATGAAACAGCCAAACAATATTTAAGTAAAGATGCACGTGTAACTGTAGTATTAGGTGCAAATGATGCCGGTAGCGTATTCTATGTGGATGAATTTAAGGCTTTAGGATGCGATGTATATGTCGCAACCATGGATGGTTCATTGGGTACAAAGGGGACGGCATTGGATGCGATCAAAGAAAACAATGTGACATGTCCATTTGTGCTTAGCTGTGGACCTTTACCTATGTTAAAGGCAATCAACGAACAATATAGTGAAGGCTATATTTCATTAGAAGCTCGTATGGCATGTGGTCTAGGTGCTTGTATGGGATGTGTTGTGAAAGATGTAGAAGGACATTCATTACGTGTATGTAAAGATGGTCCTGTATTTGAAATGAGAAAGGTGGCTTTATAATGGATATTTCAGTAAAACTACCTGGATTAAATTTAAAAAATCCAATTATTCCAGCTAGTGGATGTTTTGGATTTGGTAAAGAATATGCCGAACTATATGATTTGAGTGTATTAGGTGGTATTGCCATTAAATCGGCTACGCCACAAGAGCGTTTTGGAAATCCTACACCAAGAATTGCCGAAACTCCAATGGGAATGTTGAATGCGATTGGGCTACAAAATAAGGGCGTAGATTCAATTATCAAAAACGAACTTCCATTCCTTGCACAGTATGATACAGAAATCATGGCCAATGTGGCGGGTGCATGTGAAGAAGATTATGTAGAGGTTATCAAGAAATTAAATGATCAGCCAGTAATCAAGGCTTATGAATTAAATATTTCTTGTCCTAATGTAAAACATGGTGGTATTGGTTTGGGAACGAAACCTGAGCTTGCAGCACATGTGACAAAGATTTGTAAGGATGCAGCTACAAAACCTGTATATGTGAAGCTTTCACCAAATGTAACAAATATTGTAGAAATTGCCGAAGCCGTTGAAGAAGCCGGTGCAGATGGCATTGTATTGATCAATACTTTAATGGGTATGCGCATCAATTTGAAGACGGGAAAACCATTACTTGCCAATGTAACAGGTGGTCTTTCTGGTCCTGCCATTAAGCCAGTTGCCTTAAGAATGGTATATCAAGTGGCACAAGCTGTAAATATTCCAATCATTGGTGTTGGTGGAATTACTTGTGCAGAAGATGTATTGGAATTCTTAAATGCTGGGGCAAGTGCTGTTGAAGTGGGGGCCCAAAACTTTGTGGATCCTTATGTATGTCCAAAAATCATTGAGGATCTTCCAAAAGTATTAGAGAAATATGGATATAAGAATATTGAAGAAGCAGTTGGAAGGAGTTTTAAATAATGAGTAAGACAATTGTAGCACTAGATTTTTCTAGCAAAGAAGAAGTTGTAGATTTCTTAAAACAATTTGATGAACCTGTATATGTAAAGATTGGTATGGAATTAACATATGCGTGTGGTTTAGAAATGGTAAAAACAGTGAAGGAAATGGGGCACCATATTTTCTTAGACTTGAAATTGCATGATATTCCCAACACAGTTAAGGGTGGAATGAAAAACTTAGCGAACTTAGGTGTAGATATTGTCAATGTACACTGTGCTGGTGGTATTGCGATGATGAAGGCTGCCATTGATGGTTTGAATGAAGGGGCTAAAGATGGAAAACGTCCTATGTGTATCGGTGTAACTCAGCTTACTAGTACTTCTAAAGAAGCTATGAATAACGAATTAGGAATTCCAGGTGAAGTGATTGATTGTGTTATTAGATATGCGAAGAATGCCAAAGAAGCAGGCTTAGATGGTGTTGTATGTTCCGTACATGAAGCTAAGGCGATTCACGAAGCTTGTGGAGAAGACTTCTTAACAGTTACTCCTGGTATTCGTTTGGCAAGTGATTCTAAAGATGATCAAAAACGTGTTGCCACTCCAGCATTTGCGAAAGAACAAGGTTGTGATTATATCGTAGTGGGTCGTTCAATTACTAAGAGTGCAAACCCTGTTGAAACATACAAGGAAATTGAAGCAACTATGTCAAAATAAGGTGTGAGAAATCGCATCTTTTTTTACTTTTTTATTGAAATTTTCATGATTTGTGGTAGTATACTAAACAGAAAAAATATAGCGATTTTTTTAAAGGAGGATATCTATGATCAAGAACCCAGTTTTATTTATGAAAAAAACGTCAGTGGTTGAGATGAATAGTATTCTTCGTAGTGCTATACTTTTTAATGGTTCCATTTAAAGATTGGCAATGTATTGTTTGCTAATCTTTTTTTTGAGTAAATAACAGAAAGGACAAATTATGGAAAGACTTTTGATTTTAGAGGATGGAAGTGTATATCGCGGAACAGCGTTTGGTAGTGACAACTTCCAAATTGGTGAATTGGTATTTAATACGTCAATGACGGGTTATCAAGAAATTTTAACAGATAATTCATATTGTGGGCAAATTGTAATGATGACATATCCATTGATTGGTAACTATGGAATCAATCGTGATGACAATGAAAGCATGGTTCCATGTGTATTTGGATTTGTCGTTAAGGACTATTGTGAATTTCCAAGCAATTTCAGATGTTCAGAAACATTAGATGATTTCTTAAAACGCGAAAATATTCCAGGTATTTATGATATTGATACACGTGAAATCACAATGAAGATTCGTAACGTAGGTACCATGAAGGCAGTTATGGCTGATGTGGATGCCAATGTAGATGCGATAGTTGCTGGTTTAAAAGCCGCTGATTTTTTACATGATCAAGTGGCTCGTGTTTCGACAAATAAAGTATTCCCAATCCCAAATCGTGGTAAGAAAGTTGTATTGATGGATTTTGGGGCAAAATTAGGTATTGTTCGTGAACTATCAAAACGTGGATGCGATTTAGTGATTGTTCCATATGATACACCAGCAAGCACAATCTTATCTTATCGTCCAGATGGCGTTATGTTGTCGAATGGTCCTGGTGATCCTACCGATGTAAAAGTCGCTATTGAAACGATTAAAGAATTGATTCCTCAAACGGTTGTATTTGGAATTTGTCTAGGTCATCAGTTGATATCTTTGGCTTGTGGTGCAAAAACATATAAATTGAAATTTGGACACCGTGGAGCTAACCATCCTGTAGTTAATCTTTCAACAGGTAAAGTAGAAATTACTTCTCAAAACCATGGTTTTGCGGTAGATACTGATAGCTTGAAGGATACGCGCTTGGAAATGACACACCAAGCATTAAACGATAAAAGCTGTGAGGGTGTTCGTCATAAAGACTATCCTTGTTTTGCGGTGCAATATCATCCAGAAGCAAGTGCAGGACCTGAAGATTCTCGTTACTTGTTTGATCAATTTATTGAATTAATGGAGGAGAATAAAAATGCCTAAACGTACAGATATCAAAAAAATCTTAGTTATCGGATCTGGTCCAATTATCATTGGTCAGGCAGCTGAATTTGATTATGCCGGAAGTCAGGCATGTCAATCTCTTCGGGAAGAAGGTTATGAAGTTATTTTAATTAACTCAAACCCTGCCACAATCATGACAGATACTGCCATTGCGGATCGTGTTTATATTGAACCTTTGACTGTAGATTTCGCAAAACGCGTTATTTATAAAGAAAGACCCGATGCCATTTTAGGATCATTAGGTGGTCAAACAGGATTAAACCTAGTTGTAGAATTACATGAAGATGGAATCTTAGATGAGTTTGGTGTAGAAATTTTAGGTACAGACCTACATGCAATCAATCGTGCAGAAGATCGTGAATTGTTCCGATCTTTAATGCAGGAAATCAACGAGCCAGTACCAGAAAGTATGATTGTTCATACAGTAGAAGAAGCTGTTGAATTCGCAAACCGCGAAGGATATCCATTAGTTGTTCGTCCAGCTTATACACTTGGTGGAACGGGTGGAGGTTTCGCCGATGATGAGGCTGAACTTCGTGAAATTT
>NZ_JAJDMK010000107.1:0-4778 GCF_020593575.1 Holdemanella sp. DFI.5.55 | reverse complement strand
CCATCCAGACAATAGTATCTGGATGGTTCGTCATTTCTTAACTTAATGACATTGGGAACTAACTTCTTTTTTTGTCGTTTACCTTTTACAAAATCTTCTAAGTTATCATAGGGTTGTTGTCCTATTAAAGTATCTTTTAGTTTATGATTACTAAAAGATAAAATAGTGAGAACATATTCTATGTTATATTTTTTTTGCTAAAATATATAAACTTAATAAAATTAATAAACCTATAATAACCTGGAGAAAACGATTAGCAGAAAATAAATCAATATCAAAAATATAAAGTATTGATATGATACTTAGAAAGATAATTGCAAATTTTTTTTTCATTGAGTCCTCTCTTTTTTCATGTTCAGTTATTGAACATCTTTATGTACTACTTGAATTATATTATGAACTTTTCAAAAGCAAACGTCCGAGACTTAGCAAAAGCTAAGTACGAGGACACGTACTTATTGACTATCTTTGAATTATATCATGTATTTTAGAGCATTAATAGACTATGTTTTTAAATTTATACTCGTTAAAATTTCTATATAAAGATACATAAAGAATGAAAAAGGAGCTTTGATACAAATGGACGGTATAGTGGCTTTTATAGTTGGGACACTTATTGGAGTAGCTATTCATAGCTACATAAAAAAAAGAAAGGAATAGGACTAATGTCCTCTTTATAATAATTCTTTTTCTTTTAAGTCTTTTAAGATAGGACTTGTAATATAGGATGTGACGTTACGTGCTTCAGATCCAGCAGCATCCTTCACTTTTTCTTTCAAAAAGCTGACAGAAAGGGGTTTAAGATACCAGATTATGTTATAACTTCGACTGGAGGTTGGCTTTATGAATTCAGACCTTCAAAGAGAACGCTTTTGTAATGCTTGGTTATTGTTTTATCTTTATGTACTCAGAATTTTTAACATTAGTAGTTTTGCTACTAATTATTCGAGAACTAAAGAAGTAACATAACCAAGACAAAACATTGCAGAAGTGAAAAAAAGAGAGGATTCCCGTCCTCTCTTTTCTCGTGTTCAGTTATTGAACATCTTTATGTACTACCTGAATTATATCATACTTTTTAGCGAATGCAATGCTCACTCATGATTAGGTGAAATATTATTGGCCCATGTATATTCGATTCGTGCTTTCAATATAGTTGTTTTTCCCTGTCATATTTTTTAATTGAAACTCTAAAATTATAGATTGTTTCAGGGAATATGATACTGATTTATAGCTTGAGAAAGTATTGTTTAAAACATACAAACTTAGTATATTAGATAGAATTATTTACTAAGTCAGTTATATTACATATGAAAAGTAACAAATGATACGTTTGATTGAAAATGAAATAAAAGTAGTATGAAAACGGTTACAGATATGCTAATATGAAATTAGAAAAGGAGGACATAGTAATATGACATTAGATTGGTTAGTTTACGTATTAGGTGTAGTAGCTGTTGTTTTCTTAGTTGGTATGTTCTTCAAGTATAAAAAGCACAATCGATATGCCGATAAATTTGAAGACACATATCCAGATGCAAAGTAAGATTATGAAAAAGAGACAGAGAAAAAAGAATAATAAGAATGTTTTTATTCCGTGTACTTGTGATGGAGTTCGTGTTTCAGATGAGCTTTCCTAAATGGTGATTCATTTCTATGGCTGTTCTACTTGCAGGTGGAGCTATCTATGGCTTTTATATTCACGATTATTTTCAAGCAATGATGTGTGTTGCAGATATTGTTTTTTTGTGTATGCGTATGAGCATTTTAATAAATAAATTCAAGATCATTCGATATTTCATTAAGAATGGAATATTCAATGAAGAAAAGGCAATTTAGATTTCTAAGTTTGATCATAATACAATAGAAGCTTTAGTACATTCTCAATTATTAGTATAAGTAGATGGTCGTGTATATTTGGATAAACCATTGTATGACTATAGATACAAAGAAAAATATATCTATTATGGAGAAATCATATTGTTGATCATCTTCTTAATATTTGCATTTCATGTGTCTTATTTAAAAACCACATTGTTCCGTAGGTGGTGATATGAAAAAGAATCGACTTCAAAGATTACAAGAGGATATGAATGAAGATCTTCAAAAATATTTAGATGAAGACTTATTGGATACAACTCCAAAAAGAAAGAAGGAATCTACTTTCTGGATGAAGTGTGTAGCTATATGTTTGTTATGCAGCTATGGAATTGCACAATTTCTAGGAAGAGTATTAGGTGATAAACAGGCAATAGTGCAATATGGACTTGCGGGTATAATCGTGATTTGTGCACTCGCTTTCTATATTTGGCTACGAAGAAAGTATAGGTAATGATTATGAATGATAAACAGAAAAACATTATTGATAAATTGAATAAGGATAATGAATCATTAAATCAAGGACATAAATCCATGGTGGAATATTCTAAAGGAATGATTTGTATAGGCTTATTTGTGGTGTGTTTCTTGATTTACTATTTTACGAAGAATATATTTTTTCTGCTTGGATTTTTATCATTTGAAATCTTTAATTTGATCTACGCAAAGAATGATAAGAAGAAGATTGGAATTGGTATTATAGTTGGAGTTGTAATCTATATTATTTTGGAATTGTGGATATAATCATATTGGAGTGAATCCAATATAAAAGATGGGCTGTTGCAGCATGTGTAACAGTACTTTTTGAATAGAAATTTAGTATTGAACGATTCATTGATTAATGTATTTTACGTAGGAAAACAACAAATGATACGTTTGAATGAAAATAAATAAAAAATGTATGAAAACGATTACAGACATACTGATATGAAATTAGAAAAGGAGGTGGACCTATGAAGAAGTATGCAGCGACATTGCTAAGTGTATTCTTGGTTTGTGGATGTTCGAATATAACACCAAATAATGAAAAAGTAGAGGTTAGTCAGGAAAAACTAGAGAATATGACAGCCTTATATACTGGTCTTGCAGAAGCGAATGAAACTATAGATAATAAGTCGAAGATTGGTGTATGGGCCTATTATGAGGATGGTACAAAAGAATTTATTACGGAAGGATGGACTGTCAAAGATCCTGTCACATTGGAGGCAGGAAAGACTTCAGAAGTTACTGTTGAATATCAGGGCTTAGAAAGTACGATTTCAGTGGAGTGTAGTGAAGTGGATGAAGCATCCTTTAAGGCGGAGTCACAATCACCGGATCAATCGGATTTAGAGGTTACACATTCTAAGTGGTATGGAAAGAAATTGACATATACAGGAAAAATCATAGCTCGTGTAGATGATAAAGATTTTAGAGGATACATGATCAATATCTTTGATGATAAGTCTCGTGTTTCTGTGCTTGATTTCAATAAAGAATTTGATTTTAAAGAAGGTCAAACCGTTACATTCTGGGCATATGGTCTTGGGCGTGTGGAATCCAAAGGATTGTTTGGAAAAGAGATAAGTTGTATTGCGTTTAAGGCAAAATATATGGAAGAAGTGTAATGACGTATAAAGAAAGTAAGGTGAAATAATATGTGGAATCGACAACAAGTTAAAGAACAAGCTAAACAAATCATGAAACGAAACTATTGGAAAATGTTTCTGGTTACGCTGATTGCAGGAATATTGAGTACTAATTATGTGACTTTTATTCAAGAAGTACAAGGTTTAGTACCTGATGTTGTATTGCCAAGTATGTTTTCTTCAATCCTTTCATTTTTATCAATGGAATCTATTGTAGGATTATTATTTTCTATCTTTATTGGCTTTGCCATTAGAGTCGGAGAACCATATTATTTCATTAAAAATCATTATGGAAATCCAGCGTTAAATGAAATATTTCAAGGCTTTAAAGGGAATTATTTAAATGTGGTAAAAATCATGCTTATCATGGAATTAAAAATAATGCTTTGGCTTTTATTACTTGTAGTTCCTGGAATTATAAAGGCGTATGAATATTCTATGATTCCATATCTATTGGCAGAAAATCCTAATATTACTACAGATGAAGCTTTCTCATTATCCAAACAAATGACGACTGGACAAAAGATGGATTTATTTGTCTTAGATTTATCTTTTCTAGGATGGTATTTTCTAGGCTTTCTTTGCTTTGGAATTGGAGCATTGTTTGTGAAGCCATACGATGTAGCTGCGTTTACAGAGGTATATTTGATTCTAAAAGAATCTGTAAAGAAAGATGGATACTAGTACCGATAATCTAGGAGATATTTTTATGAATGATACAAATAGATACACTCATTATTTAGTTTTATTTCTTTGTTCTATGATTATTCCTGCAATGAATACATCTGCAGTATCAATAGCACTTTCGAATAATATCGTAGATTTAATTTTTTATATCATTGATTTTGGAGTATTTGGATGGGGTATTAAACGGTTAAAAGAGAAGGATGAACACCCTATTGGTATTATATTGGCTGTAACAGCTATAGAGGATTTAATCATAAGTTTTATGTGCAATATTACTTTTACTACATATATTGTTCAGGCAGTTGTGATTATTGTATATGCGGTTTATTTAAATTATAAGAAATAGAATAATTAAATCACGCAATAAGAAAAGCAGGAATCTATTTCCTGGAAGAAATTGCTAGTGTGTGGTTATGGGTTGTTTCAACTTTTAAGAAGATTGTTGGAATGGGTACTGTAGTTGGAGTTGTTCTATATGTTCTTATAATGCTTTTATGCAAGTGGTAATTTAGTTGATAATAAGAGGAAATGCCTATGAAAAAGAAAGTAATGATTATTGGTTGTATATTACTGGCTTTGATCCTA
>NZ_JAJDMK010000106.1:0-4929 GCF_020593575.1 Holdemanella sp. DFI.5.55 | reverse complement strand
GGAAAGACACAAAATTTTATGAATTAGGCTTGATTTTTATTATCTAATTTTTTTCGCTTATAAACGAAATGCAAACGAAATGAAGTTTATGTATTTCGCTTAAACGGATATACTTAGAGTAGAAGTATGTTTAGGAGGAGTTTTATGGACTATATATCTTGTGAATCTGCTGCTAAAAAGATAGGGGTATCGACTCGTAGAATTCAACAGATGTGTAAACAAAAAGAAATAGTTGGTGCAATAAAGGATGGGCGCAATTGGCTGATTCCTGATAATGCGATTTTAAGTCCGAAAAAGCCTTTACCAATAGGTGTTTCTGATTTTAAGTCGGCAACAACGAATTATTACTATGTAGATAAGACTTTATTGATTCGTGATTTTTTGAATGCGATACCGATGGTATCTCTTTTCACGCGTCCTAGGCGTTTTGGGAAAACATTAAATATGGATATGTTGCGTGTTTTTTTTGAAAAAACACCGGAAGATACATCTATTTATTTTAAGGATAAGTATATATGGCAGTGTGGGGATTACTATACAAAACATCAAGGTCAATATCCTGTGATATTCTTGTCTTTTAAAGATGTTAAATGTTCGAGTTGGCAAGAGACTTTTCAAAAAATTAGTAAATTGATTTCTCTAGAGTTTATGCGTCATAATGAATTGGAGAGTAGTTCTGTACTAAGCTCATACGAAAAGAGCAGTATCATCGTTTTGCGAGTGAAAATATAAATGAGGTTGATTGTCAAATGGGGCTTCAACTTTTATCTTTATTACTTCACAAACATTATGATAAAGAGTGTGTCATTATTATTGATGAATATGATACGCCCATTCAACAGGATCATCTTTGTGAATTTTATAATGAAATTGTTGATTTTATACGCAATTTTTTCGGGTGGTCTAAAAGACAATCTACATTTGGCTTTTGGATTTTTAACAGGTATTCTAAGAGTCGCAAAAGAAAGTATTTTTAGTGGGATGAACAATTTAAAAACGAACTCCATATTAGATAATAATTATAGTTCTTATTTTGGCATCACAAATGAAGAAGTCAGAGACATGCTTGCATATTATGATTATGAAGATAAATATCAAGAAATTTGCGAATGGTATGATGGATATCGTTTTGGAAATTCGGAAATATTTAATCCTTGGTCTGTAATCAATTATATTTCGGATCAATGTTTTCCAAAAGCTTTTTGGCAATCAACAGGTAGTAATGATATTATTGGTGAAATTATTGGAACTGCAACACCTGAAATTAATGAAAATTTGTATAAATTGATTTGTGGAAATACTGTCACAACGTATGTAGATACAAGTGTAATATATCCTGAAGTTCAAAGTAATCTTAATAGTATATATAGTTTTTTGTTGGTTGCGGGGTATCTAAAGGTGGCCGAAATATATCCGCAAAATGATGGAAATTATATGTGCGATGTGGCTATTCCTAATAAAGAAATTTTATATGTATATGAAAAAGAAGTATTGAATCGTACAAATCAAAATAATGTTTCAATTTCAATTCATCAAGCTATCTTTTCTAAAGATACAAGTAAACTGCAGTCTTTGCTGGAGGATTTTATGTTAAAAAGTATATCAACGATGGATGGGGCTAGTGAAGCATTCTATCATGGAATGATGCTTGGATTATGTGCTGTACTAGGAAGTCAATTTAAGGTAAGATCAAATAGAGAATCGGGACTAGGTCGGTTTGATATTGAATTATTGCCGATGGTGAAGGGAATACCTGGATTTATCTTTGAGTTTAAACATACGAAAGATATAAATGTTGATTTAGATTCACTGGCTAATAGTGCACTTAAACAGATTGAAGATATGAAATATGATACAGAATTAAACGATTTTGGTGTTGAAGATATTGTAAAAATTGGTATAGCATTTAGAAAAAAAGTGCGGTTGTTAAGCGTGGATAAACCTATTGGTGAAAACTGATAGGTTTTTGTTTGTGAAATTTTAAAATAAACTATCATTATGTAAATTTGTATGTTATAATAGTTTACACATGTAAACGGTTACAAATAGGAGGTAAAATATTATGGATAAAAAATATGTCTATGAATTTAATGAAGGCGATGAAACGATGCGTGAATTGTTAGGTGGAAAGGGTGCCAACTTAGCTGGAATGTCTAAACTAGGAATGCCTGTGCCTTATGGATTCACTATCACTACAGAAGCTTGTAACCAATATTATGAAGATAATGAAACAATTAATGATGGTATTAAAGCTCAAATCATGGAATATCTAGATTTATTGGAAAAGAAGTCTGGAAAGAGATTGGGGGATGAAGCCAATCCTTTATTAGTATCTGTTCGTTCAGGGGCACGTGCAAGTATGCCTGGTATGATGGATACTATTTTAAATTTAGGTATGAATAAAACAGTTGCAGAAACAGTTGCAAATTTAACAAATAATGAGCGTTTCGCATATGATTCATATCGTCGGTTTATTCAAATGTATTCAGACGTTGTTATGGGGTTGAGTAAAAAGCGTTTTGAAGAGATCATCGATGAAGTAAAGGCTGAAAGAGGCATTAGTGATGACTTAGATTTAAATGCTGAAGATATGAAGAAATTAGTAGAATTATTTAAAGCGTTCTACAAAAATGAATTAAAATCTGAATTCCCTGAAGATCCTAAAGAACAATTGATGGGTGCTATTGAGGCTGTATTCCGTTCTTGGAACAATCCTCGTGCTATCTATTATCGTAAGATGAATGATATTCCGTCAAGCTGGGGAACTGCAGTTAACGTGCAGATGATGGTATTTGGCAATATGGGTAATGATTGTGGTACAGGTGTTGCCTTTACGCGTAATCCAAGTACTGGTGAAAATAAATTGTATGGTGAATTCTTAATGAATGCCCAAGGTGAAGATGTTGTTGCGGGTATTCGTACACCTCAAAAGATTGATCAATTAAAAAAAGTAGCTCCTGGAGCATATGATGATTTTGTAGCTATCACTAAAAAATTGGAAACGCACTATCGTAATATGCAGGATATGGAATTCACAATTGAAAAAGGTAAATTATTCATGTTGCAGACACGTAACGGTAAACGTACAGCTCAGGCTGCATTAAAGATTGCGTGCGACATGGTGGATGAAGGTATGATTACTATTGATGAAGCTTTAATGATGGTTGAACCTCAACAATTAGATTCATTACTTCACCCAATGTTTGATGCGGATGAATTAAAGAAAGCTGAACCAATTGCTTCAGCACTTCCAGCAAGTCCAGGTGCTGCTTGTGGTCAAATCGTATTTAGTGCAGAAGAAGCGATTCAAGAGGCAAGTCGTAACCACAAAGTCATCTTAGTTCGTTTAGAAACAAGTCCAGAAGACATTGAAGGTATGCACGTATCTCAAGGTATCTTAACGGTACGTGGAGGTATGACAAGTCATGCTGCTGTTGTTGCTCGTGGTATGGGTGCATGCTGCGTAAGTGGTTGTGGCGATATCAAGATGCATGATGATGAAGGATATTTTGAAATTGATGGTGTGAAATATCACCGTGGAGATTGGATTAGTTTAGATGGTTCTACAGGAAATATCTATGGTAGTGCTATTAAAACCGTTCCTGCAAGTATTTCAGGTGATTTTGAACGTTTCATGAATTGGGCGGATGAAAGACGTACATTAAAAGTTCGTACAAATGCCGATACACCACATGATGCAAAACAAGCACATGAATTTGGTGCAGAAGGTATTGGTTTAGTTCGTACGGAACACATGTTCTTTGAAGGGGATCGTATTAAAGCGGTTCGTGAAATGATTGTTTCTAAAACGGCAGCTCAAAGACGTGTCGCATTAGAAAAAATCTTGCCTATGCAAAGAAGTGACTTTGAAGGAATCTATGAAGCTATGGAAGGTCTACCAGTGACAATTCGTTACTTGGATCCACCTTTACATGAATTCTTACCTACAAACTCTTATGATATTACACAATTAGCTAAGGATATGCACATTGGATTGGATGAATTGAAATCTGTCATTTCTAGCTTACACGAATTCAATCCTATGATGGGTCATCGTGGATGTCGTTTGGCTATTTCGTATCCAGAAATTGCTGAAATGCAGACAACTGCAGTGATTCAGGCTGCATTAGCTGTCAATGAAAGACATCCAGACTGGAAGATTGAACCTGAAATCATGATTCCATTGGTTGGTGATGTTGCAGAACTTCGCTATGTTAAAAAGGTTGTATGTCAGGTAGCTGACAAATTGATTCAAGAATCTGAATTCGATATGAAATATCATGTTGGTACAATGATTGAAATTCCTCGTGCTGCATTATTAGCAGATGAAATCGCAAAAGAAGCTGAATTCTTCTCATTTGGTACAAATGACTTAACACAGATGACATTTGGATTCTCTAGAGATGATGCAGGAGGATTCTTACAAGATTACTATGATAAAAAAATCTTTGAATCAGATCCATTTGCACACTTAGATCAAAGAGGTGTTGGAAAACTTGTAAAGATGGCAACTGAACTTGGAAGAAGTACTCGTCCAAATATTAAATTAGGAATTTGTGGAGAACATGGTGGGGATCCTGCAAGTATTGAATTCTGTCATAGAGTTGGATTGAATTATGTATCTTGTTCACCATATCGTGTACCAATCGCAAGACTGGCTGCTGCACAGGCTGCTGTACGTGATAAGTAGGAGTTTTTTATCGATAAAAATTCCCATCTATTCTGAACAAGTAAGTACATTTAGATTATCTAATGGACAAAATGCTAATCGAAAACGATGGAGAGATACACGTGTTGTGGTTTATATACCTATAAAAGCGTAAAGAAAATTAATAGAGTCATTAAATATTCATTCGGATATATTAAAGGCTCTATTTTTTATATATTAAGATTTTGGCTTCGGAACAGGGGAATGCGGTATGTGAAAAA
>NZ_JAJDMK010000105.1:0-4985 GCF_020593575.1 Holdemanella sp. DFI.5.55 | reverse complement strand
AAAAAAAAGGACCCGGCAGCTAGCTATCTTCGCAGGGGCAAGCCCAACTATTGTCGCCGTGAAAGTGCTTAACTTCTGAGTTCGGGATGAGTTCAGGTGTGTCCACTTTGCTATCGCCACCGGATCTTGAGTTCTCTTTCGATCCCTCAAAACCGAACAACTATTCTGAAGAAATTCCATATTCCTGATTAAGTCCTCGACCGATTAGTACCAGTCAACTCCGTACATCACTGCACTTCCATCCCTGGCCTATCTACCTTATCGTCTTTAAGGGGTCTTACTTCTTGCGAATGGGAGATCTCATCTTGGAGTAGGCTTCGTGCTTAGATGCTTTCAGCGCTTATCCTTTCCCTACTTAGCTACCCGGCTATGCCCCTGGCGGAACAACCGGTGCACCAGCGGTAGGTCCATCCCGGTCCTCTCGTACTGAGGACAGCTCTCCGCAGATCTCCTTCGCCCACAACAGATAGGGACCGAACTGTCTCACGACGTTCTGAACCCAGCTCGCGTACCGCTTTAATGGGCGGACAGCCCAACCCTTGGAACCGAATCCAGCTCCAGGATGCGATGAGCCGACATCGAGGTGCCAAACCTCGCCGTCGATGTGAACTCTTGGGCGAGATCAGCCTGTTATCCCCAGGGTAGCTTTTATCCGTTGAGCGACGGCCCTTCCATTCGGCACCGCCGGATCACTATTCCCGACTTTCGTCCCTGTTCGACTTGTTTGTCTCACAGTCAAGCACGCTTCTGCAATTGCACTCGACGATTGGTTTCCATCCAATCTGAGCGTACCTTTGGGCGCCTCCGTTACTCTTTGGGAGGCGACCGCCCCAGTCAAACTGCCCACCTGACACTCTCCCCGTACCTGTTCTCGATACCAGGTTAGAACCCCGGTCACACAAGAGTGGTATCCCAACGTCGACTCCTCGTACACTGGCGTGCACGTCTCTTTGTCTCCCACCTATCCTGTACATGTATGACCAGAATTCAATATCAGGCTGCAGTAAAGCTCCATGGGGTCTTTCCGTCTAGTTGCGGGTAACCTGCATTTTCACAGGTACTAAGATTTCACCGAGTCTGCTGCCGAGACAGCGCCCAAATCGTTACACCTTTCGTGCGGGTCAGAACTTACCTGACAAGGAATTTCGCTACCTTAGGACCGTTATAGTTACGGCCGCCGTTCACTGGGGCTTCGGATCACTGCTTCAGATCGCTCTTAACAGATCCTCTTAACCTTCCAGCACCGGGCAGGTGTCACCCCCTATACTTCGTCTTGCGACTTCGCAGAGAGCTGTGTTTTAGTTAAACAGTCGCTTGGGCCTCTTCACTGCGGCTTAATTGCTTAAGCACTCCTTCTCGCTAACTTACGGAGTCATTTTGCCGAGTTCCTTGGCAACAGTTCTCTCGCTCACCTCGGGATTCTCTCCCTGCCCACCTGTGTCGGTTTTGGTACGGGCCGCATATGCATTGCCAGAAGCTTTTCCTGGAAGCCGTCATCATGTGCTTCGCTACTTTCCTAAGATTTCGCTTACCTGTCACGCTCTAGCCTTTTGGTTACCGGATTTGCCTGGTAACCAGCCGCTTCGCTTCGCCCTCAATCCATTAAGAGGGTCACACTATCCGTCTCCGTCACTCCTTCGCTCCATATACGGGTGCAGGAATCTTTCGCCTGCTTTCCATCCACTACGCCTTTCGGCCTCGCGTTAGGTCCCGACTTACCCAGGGCGGACGAACCTTCCCCTGGAATCCTTGGGCTTTCGGTGTGTAGGATTCTCACCTACATCTCGCTACTCACACCGGCATTCTCACTTCTATACAATCCACCGCTCCTCACGGTACGGCTTCTGCTCGTATACAACGCTCCCCTACCACTATAGTTTCCTACAATCCGCAGTTTCGGTATCAGGCTTAGCCCCGGTACATTTTCGGCGCAGGGTCACTCGACTAGTGAGCTGTTACGCACTCTTTAAAGGATGGCTGCTTCTGAGCCAACCTCCTAGTTGTCTGGGCATCCCCACATCCTTTTCCACTTAGCCTGTATTTTGGGACCTTAACTGGCGGTCTGGGCTGTTTCCCTCTTGACCATGGACCTTATCACTCACAGTCTGACTGCCGGACATCCTTAATGACATTCGCAGTTTGATTGTATTCAGTACCCCGGGATGGGGCCATCACACATTCAGTGCTCTACCTTCACTAAGGTTCTTTCCGACGCTAGCCCTAAAGCTATTTCGGGGAGAACCAGCTATCTCCGGGTTCGATTGGAATTTCTCCCCTAGCCACAAGTCATCCGCTAACTTTTCAACGGTAGTCGGTTCGGTCCTCCATTGAGTTTCACCTCAACTTCAACCTGCTCATGGCTAGATCACCCGGTTTCGGGTCTGCAACATCCTACTTTCGCCCTCTTAAGACTCGCTTTCGCTTCGGCTCCGGTCTTTCCTCCTTAACCTCGCAGTCTGTCGCAACTCGCCGGTTCATTCTACAAAAGGCACGCCATCACCCCTTAACGGGCTCTGACTTCTTGTAGGCATACGGTTTCAGGTTCTCTTTCACTCCGCTCCCGCGGTTCTTTTCACCTTTCCCTCACGGTACTGGTTCACTATCGCTCACTCGTTTATATTTAGCCTTGGCGGATGGTCCCGCCTGCTTCCGACAAGATTTCTCGTGTCTCGCCGTACTCAGGATCCCATTAGGCTTCGCTCGGATTTCGGTTACAGGGCTTTCACCTTCTTCGGCCGGGCTTTCGATCCCGTTCTCCTATCCTCGCTCTTGCCATATCATGGTCCTTCAACCCCGGTCCTTGGACCGGTTTGGGCTTCTCCCCTTTCGCTCGCCGCTACTCAGGGAATCACTGTTGTTTTCTTTTCCTCCGGCTACTTAGATGTTTCAGTTCGCCGGGTACCTCTCTTGCAAGCCATGTATTCACCTGCAGATGACAGCTCATGTCTGCTGCCGGGTTCCCCCATTCGGACACCTCCGCTTCTTCGCTTCCTTACAGCTTCACGGAGCTTTTCGCAGTTTGGCGCGTCCTTCTTCAGTTTCGAGTGGCAAGGCATTCGCCGTACGCCCTTCCTTACTTAATCAGTGGTTCTCGTGTGTTTCGAGATGTTCTTTTTCAAGAACTGTTTTTTACTGTTTTCTCAGTTTATCTTACAACTTACGTTTTAGACCTTTTCTGTTATGTCTTTTCTTCTTAGTTGCTCAGTTTTCAAAGATCGATTCCTCTGAGAAGTCTATGACCTCTCAAAACTAAACAGGATCTCATACTCCCTTTTCCTTCAATTTCCACGTTTCTTCTTTCTCCTTAGAAAGGAGGTGATCCATCCCCACGTTCCCGTAGGGATACCTTGTTACGACTTAACCCCAGTCATCGGTCCTGCCTTCGACGGCTCACTCCCCGAAGGGTTATGCCACCGGCTTCGGGCATTACCAACTCCCATGGTTTGACGGGCGGTGTGTACAAGGCCCGAGAACGTATTCACCGCGACATGCTGATTCGCGATTACTAGCGATTCCAGCTTCATGAAGTCGGGTTGCAGACTTCAATCCGAACTGAGACGTCCTTTATGAGATTCGCTTGCCTTCACAGGCTTGCCGCTCTTTGTAGACGCCATTGTAGTACGTGTGTAGCCCAGGCCATAAGGGGCATGATGATTTGACGTCATCCCCACCTTCCTCCGGTTTATCACCGGCAGTCTGATATGAGTCCTCAACTCAATGTTAGTAACATATCACAAGGGTTGCGCTCGTTGCGGGACTTAACCCAACATCTCACGACACGAGCTGACGACAACCATGCACCACCTGTCTCCTTGATAACCTCGGATATATCTCTATACCTCTGCAAGGGATGTCAAGGCCTGGTAAGGTTCTTCGCGTTGCTTCGAATTAAACCACATACTCCACCGCTTGTGCGGGCCCCCGTCAATTCCTTTGAGTTTCACACTTGCGTGCATACTCCCCAGGCGGAGAACTTATTGCGTTAACTGCGGCACTGAGTTATTCCCCCAACACCTAGTTCTCATCGTTTACGGCGTGGACTACTAGGGTATCTAATCCTATTTGCTCCCCACGCTTTCGTGCTTCAGTGTCAGAATCCAGACCAGACGGCCGCCTTCGCCACCGGTGTTCTTCCATATATCTACGCATTTTACCGCTACACATGGAGTTCCGCCGTCCTCTTCTGTTCTCTAGCTGATCAGTTTCCAGAGCAAGTACGGGTTGAGCCCATACCTTTTACTCCAGACTTGATCTGCCACCTACGCACCCTTTACGCCCAATCATTCCGGATAACGCTCGCCACCTACGTATTACCGCGGCTGCTGGCACGTAGTTAGCCGTGACTTTCTGGTAAGATACCATCACTCACTCATCATTCCCTATGAGTGCCGTTTTTCTCTTACAACAGAGCTTTACGATCCGAAGACCTTCCTCACTCACGCGGCATTGCTCGTTCAGGGTTCCCCCCATTGACGAAAATTCCCTACTGCTGCCTCCCGTAGGAGTTTGGGCCGTGTCTCAGTCCCAATGTGGCCGTCCGCCCTCTCAGGCCGGCTATGCATCGTCGCCTTGGTGGGCCGTTACCTCACCAACTAGCTAATGCACCGCAGGTCCATCCATGTTCATGGCCTTAGCCACTTTAATAGCAGTCAAATGCTTGTCTGCTACCTATCCGGTTTTAGCATCCGTTTCCAGAAGTTATCCCGGGCACATGGGCAGGTTACCTACGTGTTACTCACCCGTTCGCCACTAGATTTAGAAAAGCAAGCTTTCCTTCCTCTCGTTCGACTTGCATGTATTAGGCATGCCGCCAGCGTTCATCCTGAGCCAGGATCAAACTCTCCATTTGATTTAGCTCTTAGATGTCTCTGACATCTTTCTTTACAATTGTTTGTTTGTTTCGAAATTGACGTTTTAGTTTGTATTTTTATTTCCTGTTCAGTTTTCAAAGATCATCTGCACCTCAGCAGTGCTCATCTATATTA
>NZ_JAJDMK010000104.1:0-4987 GCF_020593575.1 Holdemanella sp. DFI.5.55 | reverse complement strand
CCAACCATATATCTGCAACTTTATTTATATCTGCTTTTTGTAATTCTCTAATCATAATGATTGATCTCCTATAAACTCAAATTATACAACAAGGCCTGATTTCTCAGCCCTTGTTCATCAATGAATATGCATACTTTAATACTTTAGTCCCATCCATACGCCCATAATCTTCCATTGGTATGACACCGACAGGAATGTGTTTTACTGCCATTTTTTCTTTAATTCTTTTTTCCATATAGCGAATTTGAGGACCAATTAAAATAACATCAATAGACTCTTCATTTACTTTTTGATCTACTTTCGATACAGGAATCGCAAAAATCTTATCTTTTTTTGATACTTCCTGCATTTTCGTTACTAAAAGACTTGTACTCATGCCTGCAGCACAAGCTAACAGAATTACTTTTTGTTCCATATTAACGATTAATTGAACGAGCCATCATAGATACGGTATGACGTACTCCTCTTACAGCTTTACTAATAGCCATGATATTTTCTACTGGAGCCACTCCACCATATCCTGCATCTCCAATATGCTGAATATCAACACCACAAATCTTATTCATAATCGCAATATCCTTAATTGTATCTGTATCAGATCCTTCTTGACTCGTTCCAATCGCAGAAAGAACTAAACCACCACAAGAATGCACTTCTTTACATACTGCCTTTAAATCATCCATATCAAATCCTGGAACGGTTCCAACAGCAGGAACTAAGATAACATCTGCCCCTGCCTTCACAAAGCGTTTTGCGATTTCAAGATCTGCCACTGGCTCATCCGATCCAGCACCATGCATTTTTCCTGCAATGATCAATCCGGAGAAATTTTCTTTTGTGAATGAGATTGCCTTTTCAATTTGTTCATTTGTCACGCCCGTACCTGGATTTCCAGTAAGACATACAAAATCAAAACCAACTTCATCTAATCTTTTGACTGTTTCCAAATTTAATTGACGACCCTTCGCAATATCCAAACGATCTTCTAACATTTCAGCTTCTAAATCAACCGGTTCTAAGTTCACCCCAATTGGGCGTCCTACTAAACGATGTAGTTCATCTACAAAGTTATCTTTATTATGTTCTAAGCCAAAAATATATGGATTTAATACATCTAAACAATTCAACAAAATCATATCCGACCCAAAAGCTCTGGCAATCTCTGCATTTGTGATATCCCCAATAAAACTTTCTCTAGGCGCTACATTTTCAGACAAGATGACACGCCCCTCACTTGCCTTAATACTTTGTTTCAATTCTTGTGCATTCATACTTAAAATTTCGGATGCATTTGCGCTAATTAATCTTTTCATTACTTACTCCTCAAAATTTCTGTGACATTTTGCCACGCATTCTTACTCTTTTGTTCTGTACAACCCTTATAAGCCCCTAAATACGGTGTAAAACCAAGTCTTGAATATAACTTGATAGCTCCATAACTTTGCGATTGGGTTGCCAAATACAATGGATACTTACTTGGAATTGTATCGTACATCATACAAAGTTTTGTAAGCATGGCCTGCGCAATCTTTTTATGTTGAGCTGATAAACTTACCGCCACATAATGTACGCGAAGTCTACTTTCTTCAAAATCATTTCCAAACCAAAGTCCTGCACTGCCAACTAGTTCATTATTTTCATTTGCGACAAACAAGAAATGTTTAGAAAAGAAATCCTTATCTCTTGTAAGCATACTATCCCATTTCTTTCTTGCCTCTTCTAGATTTTCAAATAAACAAACCTGGGTTTGTAGCTTGCACCAAGCTTCTTTTAATGATTCATCAAATTCAACATAATGAAATTCTTGATTTAATTCGATTTCTTTACGAATGGTCTTGCGTGCCATGACCATCAATACTTTTTCATAAGGTATACTTGTATCTAATACTGTCATATAATTCTCCATTTCCTAAAATTAGTATAACATAATCTTTCACGCTTTAAATGTTATAACATTTACTTGACTTCTCTTTTTTTACGTTCTAGAATGAAACCGTAAAAGAGAGGTAATCAATTATGAACAAAACACAACTCGCAAATTATTTTGACCACACATTCTTAAAACCATATGCCACTGAAGCTGATCTAACTAAATTATGTAATGAGGCAAAAGAAATCGGTGCCGCTATGGTTGCGATAAATACAACTTGGACTCGTTTTTGTAAAGAACAATTAAAAGGAACAAACGTACATGTAGGAGCTGCCATCAGCTTTCCTTTAGGACAAGCTGGCCTAGCATCTAAAATTGCCGAAACAAAGATTGCGATTGAAGATGGAGCTGACGAAATCGATTATGTCATTGATATTGGGCAAGCTAAAATGCACCACTGGGACTACATTAAAGAAGAAATGGAAAGTATTGTTTCTGCTTGTAGAGAACATAACGTCATTTCAAAAGTTATCTTTGAAAATTGTTATTTAGAAAAAGATGAAATCAAACAAGTTGCTTTAATTGCCAAAGAAGTAAAACCAGACTTCATCAAAACAAGCACAGGCTTTGGGACTGGTGGAGCCACTTTAGAAGATGTTCAATTAATGGTTGAAACTGTCGAAGGACAAGTGAAAGTTAAAGCGGCTGGAGGCATTCGTGATTGGAAAACATGTAAAGCCATGATTGATGCAGGTGCACAAAGAATTGGAACAAGCTCATCCCTAAAAATCTTAGAAGAATTTGAAGCCGAGGCAAAATAACATGAAACCATTTTTATTAGAACCCATTCATGATTACACAATATGGGGAACCAACCACATCTCTAAAGCTAGAGGCATCGATGAAGACTATGGAACTTGGTGGGAAGTCAGTGCCCACCCTTATTGTTCAAACAAAATTATTGGAACTAATAAAACATTAATGAAAATGATTCAAGAAAATCCGGATGAAGTATTAGGTAAAGGCTTTACGCTTCACGAAACATTACGATTGGCTTATCTAGACACAAAGGATGCATTAAGCATTCAAGTTCATCCTGAAGATGATTACGCCCTAGAACACTCCAATGATTACGGAAAATATGAAAGTTGGTATATTCTAGATGCCAAACCAGGCGCGACTCTAGTTGCCGGAACAACAATCAATGATGCAGATGAAATTAAAAATGCCTTAATGAACAATGATGTTGAAAAATATTTAAACAAAGTAAAAGTTCATAAAGGAGACTACATCATCATTCCTAGTGGTATGCTTCATGCCTTGGGAAAAGACATCTTAGCTTTAGAAGTAGGTACAAACTCGAACACAACCTATCGTTTCTATGACTACAACCGTAAAGGAAAAGATGGAAAAACGCGTCCTTTACATGTCAAAGAATCTTTTGATGTCACAAACTTCAATTTAAAACCTACTTTTGTTCCACAAAAACAGGAAACACACCGAATTGGAGACTGTCCTAATTTTACTGTAGATGAAGTTTATGCTGATTCTGATATGGATCTAACTTGTGATGAACATTACATGATTCTATCCAATATTGATTCAGATTGTACAATCGTATGGAACAATGAAGAAATTGTATTACCACAATATGATAGTCTATTTGTACCATTCGCATCCAAAAAAATCACAATCAAACAAGGAGCACACCTATTAGTGTCAAATCCTAGAAAGGACTAATTTATGAAAACCATTTTAGTTACCGGAGCCAATGGCTATATCGCAAGCTTAGTAAGAGCGTATCAAAAAGATAACTTTAACTGGATCTGCATGACAAGAAAGGATGCAGACCTTACAAATCCTGAAGACGTAAAAAAATTTGTAGCTTCTCAAGATTTTGACGTTTGTTTTCACACTGCTGCCAATGCAACTACAGCCTTCTGTAATGAACATCCAGATTTAGTTCATAAAATCAATGTAGAAAGTACACAAGCGATCATTGATTGTTGTAAAGAAAAAGGTGCTAAATTGATTTTTTGTTCAACCGAACAAGCCTTCAATGGAAAAGAAAATCGTGGTCCTTTTAAAGAAGACGAACCATTAAGTGCTGTGACTGTATATGGACAAAATAAAATCGAATGCGAAGAGTTGATTCAACAACAATTGGATGATGCGATCATCTTACGCTTTACATGGATGATGGGGCTAAGCTATCCAGGCATCAAGGCAAGTCCAAGCATCATTAAAAATGTCATGAATGCGCTAATCAGCCATACTCCTACATTATTTACTGTGAATGAAAAACGTGGTATGACATATGCCAAGCATTTGGCAACCCAATTTGATAAAATCACAAAACTTGAACCAGGCATTTATCATGTAGCATCAAAGAACACTATGACCACATATGAATCCGCAAAATATGTGGCTAAAGCCTTAGGTGCAAGTGATGAACTGATTGAAGAAATCATTTTACCAAACAACGAACGCTACCAAGATCGATTCAGAGATTATCGTTTAGATAGTGAAAAACTAGAAAGTCTTGGGATACATTTCGCAACATTTGAAGAAGATGTAAATGAAATTCTAATGGATTTTGGATGGAAGAAAAGTTAAAATAGCTTGTAGGAGGCTATTTATGACTATACTTGAGGAAAACGTTAAAAAATATTACCAAAGCGGATATAACTGTTCAGAAACACTACTTCATGCCTGCAATGAAACATATCAATTAGATATTTCAGAAGAAGACATGAAAATGATGGCTGGATTTGGTGGCGGCATGTTTATTGGAAGTACATGCGGTGCATTAATCGGATCGATTGCTGCCCTATCAAAAATGGTATGCAGGACAAAAGCACATGAAATGTTACCTGAATTAAGACCATTGATTCAAAAACATACACGTAACTTTAAAGAACTATTAGGCAGTTTAGATTGCGCACACATCAAACCTGTACATCATAGTACGGATCCAAACATCAAATGTATGAACACTTGTTTATTAGCGGCAAAAGCTCTAGAAAAAACAATAGAGGAAGAACACCTATTATAGGATTCTTCGGGTAACCAAAATCATTTAGGGTTTTAGCGCAATCATTTGGGGTCTAGTTCGGG
>NZ_JAJDMK010000103.1:0-5147 GCF_020593575.1 Holdemanella sp. DFI.5.55 | reverse complement strand
TAAAATGCTTGTAAGAAATAATCAAACACTTGAAGAAATCTCTGAGATTGTTGGATTAGACTTAGATGCGTTAAGAGAACTAAAAAGAAGTATTTGATTGAATGGATGTGTGATCACATCCATTCTTTACAAAGTGAGGAGATGTAAAAGTGTGTAGAGCATTAGATGAAATGTTTGAAGAATCAACAAAGGTATTGCACTAAATCAATTTGAAGTGTATCAAGCTATACTGGACAAAGGCTTCACTGTTAAAGCTATCGCATCCATCTTCTCAGTGAGTGAAGAATCGATTAAAGAATTTTTGATTTATGTTTAGTTAAGGGTACGAATATTTGTATCCTTATTTTTTTAGTTGAAATTTAGCACTCAATTGTTGACGGTGCTAAAAATTGTGATATACTAATAGCAGACAAGGAAAATGAGTGCTAGAAGGAGGTCTTCACAATGGAAATCACACAACGTCAAAAGATAATCTTTAAAACAATAGTTGAAGAGTTTACTCGTTGTGCAGAACCAGTTGGTTCGAAGACTTTGATGGAACTTCTAGATTTCCCAGTTTCATCTGCAACCATCCGTAATGAGATGGCGACACTTGAGAAGTTAGGGTTGTTAGAGAAGACACATACTTCGAGTGGTCGAATTCCGAGTCAAAAAGGCTATAGGTACTATGTTGAACATCTTATGGAAGCGGATTTGGATGCTTCTACAAAGAATGCTTTACAGCAAGTCTTTAGTGAAAGACATTATTCGTTAGAAGAAGTTGTTCAAAAGAGCTGTGATATTTTGTCACACATGACAAATTTGACCAGTGTTGTTCTAGGACCTGATAGCAGGCATCAGACTTTACAGCATGTACAGTTGATTCCAATCAACAATCAAAGTGCTGTTGCGATCATTGTCACAGATCAAGGACATACAGAAAATAAAGTGTTCCAATTTGGTACAGATGTGTCCATGCAGGATATTCAAAATTGTACAGATTTATTAAATGACCAATTAGTGGGAACGCCTATTGAAGATGTTGTTGGAAAAATGAAAGAAATTGAACCGATGATGGCAGCAAAACTTGTTCGACATGAAGTTTTGTTTGAAGCGTTCGTTTCAGCCTTTATGCGATTTGCGACAGAGAAAGTTGCGGTTTCTGGACGAAGTAATATGTTGTATCAGCCAGAGTTCAGTGACATCAACAAGTTGAAACAAATGATGCGTATTTTGGAAAATGGAAGTTTATTCCATCAATGGACGGATCAAGAGGGAAATGTAGCAATCCAGATTGGGGAAAGAAACGAGTTGTTACAAATCGGAGATTGTTCAGTATTAACGACAAAATTCCATTATAACAGCGATGAGGAAGGACAATTAATGGTTGTTGGTCCAAATCGAATGCAATATTCCAAGGTCGTGGCCTTGATGAATTATATGTCAAATGTCATCGAAGACGTCTTTGGGACAGACAAAGATAAGGGAGGTGCCAACGATGAGCAAAGAAGAAACTAAAGAAGTAAAAGAAGAAACAAAAGAAGAAGTTGTTGAAGGGGCAGCTGAAGAAAAAAAAGAACCAAGTTCAGACGAAATTATTGAAGGTTTGAAGGCAGAACTGGACAAGGCAAAAAATGATGTAGCACGTGCTTATGCAGATACAGAAAACATGAAAAAACGTCTACAGAAAGATGCAGATGCAACTCGAAAATATCGCTTCCAACAGCCAGCAACGGAAATCTTGCCAATTCTTGATTCAATGGAAATGGCTTTGAAAGTACAAACCGAGGATGAGACAATTAAGAATTATGTCAAAGGTTTTGAGATGATTCATAAACAATTGAAAGGTGTGCTGGAAAAAGAAGGCGTACAGGAAATAGATGCAGCCGATAAACCATTCGACCACAATACAATGCAGGCTTTAATGCAAGAGAAAAAAGAAGGCGTTGAAAGTGGAATGGTTATTGAAGTATTACAAAAAGGATATATGTTGAAGGATCGTATTTTACGACCAGCATTAGTAAAAGTGAGCGAATAGGGAGGTAATTATCATGAGTAAAATTATTGGTATTGACTTAGGTACAACAAATAGCTGTGTTGCGGTTATGGAAGGTAAAGATTGTAAAGTAATTCCTAACCCAGAAGGAAATCGTACAACACCAAGTGTTGTTGCGTTCAAAGATGGAGAACGTATTATTGGTGATGCTGCAAAACGTCAGGCAGTCACAAATAAAAACACAATTAGTTCAATTAAGCGTTTGATGGGAACGAATGAAAAAGTAGAGGCTGAGGGAAAATCATATACACCACAAGAAATTAGTGCAATGATCCTTCAATACTTGAAATCATATGCAGAAGATTACTTAGGAGAAAAAGTAACAAAGGCTGTTATCACAGTTCCTGCATACTTCAACGATGCTCAGCGTCAAGCAACCAAAGATGCTGGTAAAATTGCTGGATTAGAAGTAGAACGTATTATCAACGAACCAACAGCTGCAGCATTGGCTTATGGTATCGATAAAACGGATAAAGAAGAAAAAGTATTGATCTATGACTTAGGTGGAGGTACTTTCGATGTTAGTATCCTTGATTTAGCTGATGGAACATTCGAAGTATTATCAACAAACGGAGATACTCACTTAGGCGGAGATGACTTCGATAACGTATTAGTAAACTGGATGGTTGATACATTCAAGAAAGATAACGCAATTGACTTGTCGCAAGATCCAATGGCTATGCAACGTTTAAAAGAAGCTGCTGAAAAAGCGAAAAAAGATTTAAGTGGTGTAATGCAGACACAAATCAGCTTACCATTTATCTCAGCAGGTCCTGCGGGTCCATTGCACTTTGATACAACATTAACTCGTGCTAAATTTGATGATATGACTAAACATTTAGTAGAACGTACATTGATTCCAATTGAAAATGCATTAAGAGATGCAAAATTGTCTAAATCTGATATCGACGAAGTATTATTAGTTGGTGGATCTACTCGTATTCCAGCGGTTCAAGAAGCAGTACGTAAAGCATTAGGAAAAGATCCTAACCACTCAGTAAACCCAGATGAAGCTGTAGCTATGGGTGCTGCAATCCAAGGTGGAGTTATCTCAGGTGATGTAAATGATGTATTATTACTAGATGTTACACCATTATCATTAGGTATCGAAACTATGGGTGGAGTTATGACAGTGTTGATCCCTCGTAACACTACAATCCCAACAAGTAAATCACAGATTTTCTCAACAGCCGCTGATAACCAACCAGCTGTAGATATCCGTGTATTACAAGGTGAACGTCCAATGGCTAACGACAATAAAGAATTAGGAAACTTCCAATTAAACGGAATTGCACCAGCTCGTCGTGGAGTTCCTCAAATTGAAGTTAAATTTGATATTGATGCCAACGGTATCGTACACGTAAGTGCTACAGATAAGGGTACTGGTAAAGAACAACACATCACAATTCAAAACTCTAGTGGATTGAGTGATGAAGAAATCGATCGTATGGTTCGTGAAGCTGAAGATAACAAGGTTGAAGATGAAAAACGTAAGGAAGAAATTGATTTACGTAACAAAGCTGAAGGCTTCATTGCACAAATCGATGGAATGTTAGAAGACAATAAAGATAAGATTGATCCAAAACAAGCTGAAGAAACTAAGAAATTGCGTGATGATCTACAAAAATCTTTAGATGAAAATAACATGGAAGAAGTCAAAACAAAATTAGACCTGCTTGAAAAAGCTGCAATGCAGGCAGGACAAGCAATGTATAACCAGCCAAATGGTGATGCAGCTTCACAATCAACACAAACTCACTCAGGTGATGATGTAGTTGACGGTGAATTCACTGAGAAGTAAAATAAATAAGCAACATTTGAAGTTCTAGCCACGCTAGAACTTCTTCGTATCGTATGGAGGGATTCACATGGCAGAAAAACGTGACTATTATGAAGTGCTTGGCGTCAGCAAAAGTGCTACACCAGATGAAATTAAAAAGGCCTATCGAAAATTGGCCATGAAATATCACCCCGATCGAAATCATGAACCTGGAGCTGAAGATAAGTTCAAGGAAATCAATGAAGCTTATGAAGTATTAAGCGATGAGAAAAAACGTGCAACATATGATCAATTTGGCCATGCAGGTATGGATGGAGCCTTTGGACAAGGTGGTGGATTCTCTGGAGGATTCACAGATTTTGGCGATTTAGGAGACATCTTCGGTTCGTTCTTTGGTGGAGGATTTGGAGGTGGAGGATCTCGCCGTTCAAGTAATCAGCCTCGACAAGGGCAAGACCGTTACATGCAGATGCGCATTGATTTCATGGATTCAATTTTTGGTAAAACAGAAACGATTTCATTGGATGTGGATGAAACATGTAAACACTGTAACGGATCTGGAGCTGAAAGCCCAAGTGATGTGCAGACATGTCCTACATGCCATGGTTCTGGATATGTTATGTCTCAACAAAGAACACCATTTGGTGTGATTCAGCAACAAAGCGTATGTCCAGATTGTCATGGTACAGGTAAGAAAGTTACACGTGCATGCTCCCATTGTCATGGAAACGGATATGAGCACCGTCGTGTAAAACTAGATATTAAGATTCCAGCAGGCATTCAATCAGGTCAACAGATTCGTATTCCTGGAAAAGGTGAAAGAGGAACAAATGGAGGGCCTAATGGCGATTTATACATCGAAATTATGGTTACGCCACATCCAACTTTCAAACGCGAAGACAACAATATCTTCATTAAAGTTCCAATCAGTTCAATTGATGCGACAATTGGATGTACGATTCAAGTACCAACAGTATATGGCGATGTTGAATTGAAAATTCCTGAAGGAACACAGCCAAACACTAAGTTCCGTCTAAAAGGAAAAGGTGTAAAATCTCGTTCAGGACAAGGGGATGAATTTGTAGAAGTACAGGTTGAAATTCCACGTAAAGTATCTCGCAGAGAAAGAGAGCTATATGAAGAATTAAAATCAGGACAATCTGAATCTCCTTTTGAAAGATTTAAAAGAGCATTTAAGTAAACGAAAAGAGCAGTTTTATTTCTGCTCTTTCTTTTCGTATTATGAAACCAGGAAGAAAAGTATTCTGGTTAATATGGAATTGTATAATGTGGATGAACAGATCAAGAATCATTTCTATTGAAAGAGAATCA
>NZ_JAJDMK010000102.1:0-5402 GCF_020593575.1 Holdemanella sp. DFI.5.55 | reverse complement strand
ATAAAAAGCCTATGCCCTTACGAAAAGGTATAGGCTTTTGTCAACAATCTGAAACGCCTATCCAATGGATATAGGCGTTTTTTTAACATCGAATCTAAAGCTATTGTAATATTCCTCAATCATATTTTCTTGATATCCAACTCTGTTTTTATTTTCATTAATACATTTTCCAATTCGAATCAATGTCTCATCTTTTAAAGCATCCAACATATGCATTCTTTGATCTGCTGCCTGCTCTTTTGATTTTGAAATTTCGTAATGCCTTACATCATAACACCAAAGTTTTATACTAGGATATCTTTGTTTAATTTTATCAGCTATCAATAATCCTTCTGGATCCATGTCTCCACTGTAATAAGTCTCAACATTCGAATTCACCAATATGTCTAAAAGAAGATAGGCTGAATAATTCAATTGTCCATTCGTACATACTAAGCCAATCTTTTCGATTTTTTCTTTCTTTATCATTTTCAGCAAAGCTTGAAATACAGCTGGATTTTCTACAACATAAACTCTATCACAATATACAATAGAGCGAATATGTAATAAATTATCCATATTCACATTTAAAGCTTCGTACGAATCATAAAATCCTGTCCAACCTAAATGTGGTTGATAGTTTTCATTCAACGCTTGAAGTCTTGCGATACTACAATAATTACTAATACCATCTTGATAGAGTCCTGCACGATATAGAATTTCATTTTGTTCTAAATTTGTTTTAGGAAAATCTACTTTTAGAAAATAAACAATTCCATGCATCAATAAATAATAGGCAAAGGTATTCTTATCAAAAGCATGTGGATTTTTTGTATGTAAGCTAGCAAAAATAGATATATTTTCTTTCTTATCTTGCCACATTGGCAATTGGTTTAAAGCCTTCATCACTACGTCTACCGTATTTATACATTTTTGTTCATTTTCTTTTGAAGCTTGCACAATACGAACATAGACAGAATCATGGTCGGTATATATATGATGAATCCACTGTTGGCTTTTTCCTTCTTGTTCTAAAAGATGTTTAAATATATTTTGAATTCGCATCTGTTCTTGTTCTTGTCGATTTTTATTTGTCAAAATATCATGATTAAAGTACATTTTTAACACTTCGTTAAAATCACAATTCTCATATTTGGTATTTGATATTGCCTTTTGAAGTTGTTGAAAAGTAATATGTGCACAATCAACACCATAATAATCTTTTCCCAATAAACCGCTTATACATACGCGATTTGTTTCATCTAATACTAAATTAATACTTCCTTTGCAAGTGCCATATTTTTCATATTGTTTTTTCCATAGACGCATAAATTCAGAAAACTCATTGTCATACAAATATTGGCAAAATTCTTCATTCATCATGCACCAACCAACCTTTTAACATGACCATCCCATTCATATCGTATTGTAGTTACATATTTAGCATCATTTTGACGATATAATTCATAAATTGCTAGGGCATCTACATTTGGATAATCTCCCCATAATACTTGAGAATTCATAATATAATCAAAACCAAATTTTTTGATTAATCCAAACATGGAATCAATGTTTTTAGAATCCACTCCCGCAAATGCTTCATCTAAGGCGATAATTAAAGGTGCATCATCACTGGCATAGGCGAATTTTGCGGCTACCGCTGAAAACAAAGGAACATACATGGCCATGGCCTTTTCACCACCACTAAACACATAAAAACGATTGTTCGTCAGCTCTTTACGTTTTTCACTTCCAATTTCATACATAATTGTAAAATCAAACCATGAACGATAATCTAATAGATCTTTCATTGCTTGATGGAAACTCAAATTCGAATTTGGATCTTCTGCATTTCTTCTAGCACATTTAATTTTTGAACGGAAATGATTGGATAAGGCTTGAAAATCTGATTCTTTTAACAACTGTAAATCTTTTTCTAATAAGCGAACTAATGATTCTGAACTGAGTTCATCTTCATTTTCTGCTTTTTTTGATTTCCATTGCAATCCAAGTTTTAAAGTGCTGCTAGTATTCATTTCTTTCATATACTTATTCATAGTTTCAATCCATCGTTTACTGCTTCGAATATGAACACGTATTTTACTCGAAATCGTATTCACTAGTACATCTTCAATTAAATGTCGATCTTGACTGCTTACCAATTCAGATTGTTTTTCAATATCTATCTCAAGTTGTTTTAATAACATTGTGAAATCAATTTGTTTTCCTTTATATCGAGCTTTAATATTCAAACGTGCCATTGTATCTTCTTGATCATTAAATAATGTAATGAAATGAAGATTATAATCTTGCAAGAAACCTCGGTTCATAAAAAATACAGTTTGAAGATCATTTCCCAAAGTATCTTTGTTTTTTAGATTTGGATATAAATTTACAATATGTTTATGAATGGACACAGGATTCTTTTCTTCAATTGATACATATCCTAAATCCAATTCCAATTCATAATATTTTTTATAGCTTTCTGCTTTTGTACTTTGCGTTTCAATTAAAGATGCATTTTCCAAAATATCCTTTTCACATTGTTCTTTAATATTTCGCCATCTTCCATCTTCTTGATATAGATTTGAAACAACTTTTGGAATTTCATCCAAACGATTCATAATCTTTGACATTCGTTCCTTAATTTTTTCATATCCCATCTCATTCAATTGTGCTTCTTTTACTGAAATCAATTGTTGCAGCTTATGAAGTTGAAACTCCAATTGTTTCTTCTCATAACGAATAGAGTCTAAATCTATTCTCAAATCTTCCAATTGTGATTCTAGAGATATAAATAAATCTATATTCACAATATACTTTTCATGTATAGATTCCATTTGAACAAGTTCATCTTTATATTCAATAAACAAATCTTTTCTTAATCTAAAGACATCTTCTGTGTTAGAAATCCCTAATTTCTCAGAAATATTCGTTATTTCTTTATTCAAATTTTGAATACATATTTGGTATTGATTTCTTTGTTCAATATACTTTTTAATTTGTTCGATAGAATGCTCTTGCTTTAAAAGCATTCGATTTACATCCAATAAACTTGAATCTAAATCTGCTTTTTTAGGATATCCAGCATATTCTTTTTCCAAAGTTTTTACTTTATCCTGTGCAATTTTCAAATTACTCTCTAATTCTTGAATGCCTTCCTTTTTTTTATTTATATCTTCTTTCAGTTTTTCTAGTTGGCTTTTTCGATACGCTTCTCTAGAGGCTTTCCCAATAAAAATAGATTTTCTTGTTTGACTAATTACACTACAAATATTTCCTATTTCAAAACCATTGTCAAAGAATTTTACAGAACCTTCATCCAATCCAAAAGTATCACATAAAGAAATATAATCAATTTTAGAATGTAGAATACAAACTTCTAGTTCTTCTATTTTATTATGTGTAAACAAGAAAGATTCTTTCATACCCTTGGGTAGATTTAAAATTTCTTCTTGATACATATCAGGAACAATCAAAGCTGTCATTAAACCACTGCTTAACAATTGTTCTTCTATCGCATTTTTTTCATCTTGATTTAAAGAATCATCAAAATCCAATAAAGTATACATAGGGATGAATGGAATTTTCTTTTCCTCTAGGTATTGTCTTGCATCTTCTTGTTCTTTGGCAATATCTGGTTGAGGATCTTTTAAACAATTCCAATATTCATATTGTTCTTGAATCTTTTGCAGTTCCTTCGTTAATTGTTTAATTTCAATAGATAATTTTGAAATCGTCTCCGTTTGATTTTTTAAATACCAAATATAACGATTGTGAATATCTTGATCAATTTCATAATATCTTTCTGTATTTCCATAATCCGATATGATTTCAAAAAACTTTTTCATTGTCGATGCATCCATTTTTAAAATTTGATTGGATTCATTCCAAGCTAAAAATTTTTCATGATATTCTTCTTTTAACAAGCGAAATTGCTCTTGATATGCTTTTAATTCAGTTTCAATTTGTTCTAATAGACTTTGTTCTTTTTCATAATCATCTTGTACATGATTTAATAATACTTTTTGATTATCGATTTTTTGAAACAAAGCCAACCCTTGATTTAATACATTCAATTCTTTTTCAATTTTTGATTTTGTGTAATTAAAATCATAAGTATGATTTAGATTCATTAAGAAATCTTGTTTTAAAGCTATATGCTCATCAAACTGCATATTTTCATTCAATTGGTCTAATTGTTTGAAGTTTTTATGAATCTCATATTCTAAAGAATCATTATAATCTTTTTGTTTATCATACTTTAATTTACATGAAACATATGCATTATCTTTATTTGATTCTTGTTGCACCTTGTTCTTTAGAGCTTTTTCTTGTTGCGTCAAATCTTCTTTATACCGTTGTACATCACTGGCTAATTGAAGCAGATCTTGTTTGGCCAAACCACTATATTCTTCTTCAAGTACGGATTTTTCGACATGTATATCGTCTAACTTTTTTTTGATTTCAAGAATCATTTCACTTGCGTGATTCTTTTGCTCATAAAAACCTTTCTGTTTCTTCGTTAATTCATCCAATTTATTTTTTTGTTCTATATACTGTAAACTTTTCTTATCTAATAAAGCATAATTATATTGTTCATATACATTTTGAATTGATTTAGCTGCCTGTTGACTTTGTTTTAATACTTCTAAACGATTTTGGACTTCATCCATATTGGATAATGCTTCTGTTAAAGGACGTAAATCATCTTCACTTAAAGGTTGTAAAGATTCTGACAACAATTCATTGATTATTGTTGGCTTTAATGAGTTGCTTAATTTTGGAGAACGTAATTTAACTAACAAGTTGATACTTTCTTTATAATCATCTAGTGTTGGAAATTGAAAAAGAGCTTGATTCACTCGAGCCATATATTCTCGTTGTGTTTCAATAAATTGATGTTGAATTCGATTTTTTAAGCTTTGTTTCGATATTGCCAAATTATGCTCCATTAGCTGAATATCTTTACCAATTCGTTGATTGTCTTCAATCACAAAATACCAAGTATCTAAAGGCTTGTTCTTTCGTGCTCTCATTCCCATTCCAATTGTTTTAAAAATATCGGAATCTTCTCTTTTGAATTCTAAGTATAAATATGCAATTCGTTCATCTCGAGTTGAATTTTCATCAATTAAATAGGTTTCCATCTTTCGAGCTTTGGTACCAAACGCATCTAAACGTTCACTATTCTTATTTCCATCTAATAAGATAGGAATAAAGCTTTGCATCGTAACCGATTTTCCACTTCCATTGCTTCCTCTTAAGAGAATATGACCATTTTTAAAATAAAATTCTTCATTTGTATAATACCAAAAATCAATCAGGCCCATACGGTGCATATGCCATTTACTTGTTAACATTTCTTTTCACCTGTTATGAAGTGACCTTTGTCAAGACAAAATTACACTCATATTCTAAAA
>NZ_JAJDMK010000101.1:0-5655 GCF_020593575.1 Holdemanella sp. DFI.5.55 | reverse complement strand
TCTATCCAAAAAATTAAATCAACCAATAACAAATTATTATCTAACAGATAAACAAATAAAAATGATGCATACTTGATAATCAAATATCGAGTGTTGCACCATTTTTTACTATTCAACCTCTAAAGTCAGGTACTATACTATCTAAAAACCATTCATGCCATAAAGGAATACACAAAATTTCACAATCTTCTGAAATGTATTTAACATTGTTTTTTATATGCATCATATTAAATGATTTGTAATTGTTTGAACATTTTATATACTCCATTATCATCTACATCATCGGCAATATAGGTTGCTTTTTGCTTTATTTCATCGTTTCCATTTTTCATGGCAATCTTTATATTACAGGCATTAAACATAGGAAGATCACTTGAAGAATCACCAAAACATATAGATTCTTTTTTATCTATATGTAAATAGTCCAGTAACTTATTGATAGCAAATTCTTTACTGATTCCTTCGGGACTGGTATCTCCATAAAGGGCAAGTTGCCCTTTTCCACCCCAGGTTCCCACAACCATATCCTTAAACTCTTTCACGGCATCCAGATAATCTTGATAACTATTTAATACAAATGCTGTCTTGTTTACATCATCTCTATATTTTGATGTCATTTTTCTAAAAGCTGGGTTTATTGGTGCATTTACAACTGATTTATTATTACCAAATGCATATTTCATACGAGCCTGTACTGACTTTTCCATATAATCATCACTGATATATATGCCACTGTTACACTCAAATCTATAGGCAAGAGATCTTGAAATACACCAATCTGTAAAATGTTTACATTGAACATAAGTTAATGGTTTATGAAATATTTCTGTGCCTTGTACTTCAATATAATTTCCATTTCCTCCAATAAAACCATCCAATTCAAAATCAAAATGTCTTTCCAGTATTTCCTGTTTAGAACATCCAGTACACAAAAATACAAAATGCCCATTTTTTCTTGCTGCGATAACCGCCTCTTTTGCTGATGATGGTATTTGTGCTTTATAATTAATTAATGTCCCATCTACATCTAAAAACAATATTGCCATATTCACAACTCCTGATAAAAAAGATGTTCTATGATTTCCGAACATCTTTTCTATTTTTTATTCAATTCCTAAATCTTTGCCATTAGTACCAATGACCGTTTTGTACCAATTGTAACTCTTCTTCAGATATCTGTTTCCTGTACCATTTCCTTCATCATCCAAATCAACGTAGATGATGCCGTATCTCTTTGACATTTGTCCTGTACCATTAGAAACAATATCAATAGGACCCCACATAGTATATCCGAACAGATCAACACCCTTTTCAATAGCTCTTTGCATAGCCTGAACATGTTTTCTCATGTAATCAATACGATAATCATCATTAATTACATTACCTTCCTCTACCGTGTCAATAGCGCCTAATCCATTTTCAGAAATAAATAATGGCTTCTGATATCTGTCATATAAATCCTGTAAAGCCAGCATTAATCCGTCTGGGTCAACTGACCATCCCCATCCTGTCTTTGGTAAATATGGATTTACAATACCTTCAAGTGTATTTGTATCAATAATCTTTTCAGCAGCTTCAGTCTCTTCAGAAGATACTACTCTGCTTCTGTAATAAGAGAATGTAATGAAGTCTACAGGATAAGAAGCAATAATTTCTTCATCTCCCTCTTCAAAAGTGATTTTGATATTATTTTCTTCAAAATACTGCCAGATATAATCCGGATACTTTCCTCTTACCTGAACATCGGAGAAGAAATACTCTTTTCTCTTTTCTTTTTCAGCAGCAATAACATCTTTTGGGTTACATGTGTAAGGATACACTGTCTTGTACGCAATCATCGCCCCAACTTTAGCATGGTTAGAATGCTGGTGAATATACTTTACTGCAAGTGCACTTGCTACAAACTGGTGATGTGCTGCCTGATACATTCTTTGCAGCAGATTTTCGCTGTCAGGATAAATACATGCAGCATCCCAACAGATAGGTTTTACAGCCGCGTTACCAATTTCATTAAATGTCAGCCAGTAATCAACAACATCGTCAAGATTATCAACAATCGTTCTGACAAACTTCATATAAAACTCAATAAATTTACGATTATCCCATCCACCATATGTGTCTACTAAATATAATGGTGTTTCATAATGAGAAATAGTAACCATTACTTTCATTCCAAGTTCATGACAGTATTTAAACATATCATGATAGAAATCAAGTCCTTTTTGATTAGGAGTTTCTTCTTCTCCAGTCGGATAAATTCTGGCCCAGTTGATAGATGTTCTGAAGATATTAAAATTAGCTTCAGCCATCAATTTTAAATCACTCTTATAGGTATGATAGAAGTCAATGGCCTTATGAGTAGGATAATAATCTGCATCTCTTCTCAATCCTCCAAAAAAACCTCTTGCTTTAATGTCAGCAGTAGACATTTGTTTGCCATCTTCTAGATAAGCACCTTCACATTGGTTAGCAGCTACTGCACCACCCCATAAAAATCCTTCAGGAAATTCCTTTTTTACTTCTTTATTTAAAAATGCCATATTATTCTCCTTCTTTCTTATATTCAGCTACTATTGTTTTTCCTTTTTTTGCATATCCATCTGTAGTGAAACTCATTTTCTTCTCACAACCAGGAAAAATCATCATTGTTGTCAGATCATATCCTTCCTGTTTCAAATCATAGGAATTCATGCGAATGATTTTATCCCCTCTGTGGACTGTTGTGCCAGCATCTACAAACTTTTTAAATCCAACACCTTGTTTATTTACAGTATCAATACCGATATGTACCAGTATTTCTACACCATCTTCATTTTTCATTCCAAATGCATGCATGGTAGGAAACAACATTGTGACCTCTCCATCACATGGAGCCACAATTACATCATCGTCAGGCACAATGGCAACACCGGTTCCCATCATACCTTTAGAAAACACATCGTCATTCACTGCAGTAAGTGGAATGATTTTCCCACTTACCACAGCTGCAAAATCATTTGTGTTTTCTTCTTTTTTTGAAAACAACTTAAACATACTTATTTGATGCCCTTTCCATCATATAAAACATAAGTGCATAGAAATGAGACCACGAAGGAAACAGCAACACCCGCAAGAATTGCTCCCATAGTTTTTTCAAAAATAACTACACCAAGGATAGAAGAATAACCCATTGCAAAAGCTTTAGCACCCATAAACCCGGCAACAGCACCACCAGCAATACCACCAGCTACAATACTAATCATCGGTTTTTTCAAGCGAAGACTAACACCGTATAATGCAGGTTCAGAAACACCGGAAAGCATAGCACCGATACCAGCTGATAATGCAGTTGCCCTAAATTCTTTATCTTTAGTTTTTAAAGCAACAGCACAACAGGAACCACATTCAGAAATGTTATGTAAAATCCAACCAGGTCTGAACACGTTATCATACCCAGTACGAGAGAACAATTCCATCATAGGAGCTACAGGCAACATATTTACACCCATCATAACCAAGAATGGCTGAGCTGCGGCAATAATACCCGGAGCAAATCCACCTACATGTGCTTGTAACCAGATGATACCTGCGACAATCCAAGAACCAACAATATTACCAATAGGACCTAATGCTAATACAACGATTGGAAAACCAATTAAGAATACACATAATGGAGCAAATACACTTCTGAATAATCCAGGAATTACTCTGTAGAAGAATCTTTCCAGATATGCACATAGAATAGCTGTAAAAATACCTGGAAGTAATGTACTACCATAGGAAGCTAAATGTACAGGAAGTCCAAACATTGTAGTAGCTTCTCCGGCAGTCATAATAGTATTAAAATCCGGATATACCAATGTCAGTGCAATTGCCATTGAAAAAGCAGGATTGGATTTTAAAACTTTACTTGTACCATATGCCACTAATACAGGCATAAAGTAGAATGGTGCACTGGACATGAAGTTAAGCATTGTATATGCTGTAGAACTTGCTACTGATGGGATGAAGTAACTCAGTAAAGAGAGAATTACTTTCAGCATACCTGCTCCATATACCACAGTAATGAATGGTGTCAGTGACTGAGACATAAATGTAATTGCTTTTTCAAAATAATATTTGAAATTCTTCTTCTCATTACCAGATACAAGATTTTCATCAAGATTCTCATTAATTGGAGCTTCTGTCTGTACTGAATAATTTTTTTCAAGATTATCAAATACAGGGAATAAATGTTCACCAAGAATAATCTGGTACTGCTGATTTCCATAAACCACACCTAATACTCCAGGTAGATTTTTAATTTTCTCATCCTCTGCTTTATTTCTGTCATTCAAATATAGCCTTAAACGTGTTACGCAGTGTGTAATTGTTTTGATATTTTCGACACCACCTACATATTCCACTATCTGCTTTGTCAAATTATCATAATCTATTTTAGCCATTATTATTGTCCTTTCTTTGTAACTCATACAGCCTTACAATATGAATCATTAAATAAATACAATCTTCATCAGTACATCTGTAATTAAACTTTCCATTAATAAATTCACTGATTTCATGAATACACCTGTCAACTCCTTCATACTTCGTGACCAATTGACCGAATATATTAGTAACTTCAATAGAACCGTTAGAAGTTTGATGACTGACAATTCTGCTTAAGAAAAATTTCAGGTGAATAATGTACCTTGAATACGCTAACGAATCTTCATCTATCTGATTTCCAAGATATTTCATTGTGATATTCACAATACTGTTTACGCCTTCGAGCAATTCTCTTGTTTCAATATTTGTTTTTTCTTGAGACGCCACAATCAGATGGAAAGCAATAGATGTTGCTTCATCTTTTGGAAGATCTACATGCAGAGTTTCGTTAATATATTGAATAGCACACTTACCTACTTGGTACTCATCTTCGTAAAATCTCTTAATCTCTTCATTAAACAACTTTGAGGTATTATTTCCCTCTCTGAATTGTTTAACACTGAAATCAATATGATCCGAAAGACTGACAAGTAAGTTGACATTATATTTTTGATTCAATGTTTTAGCAGCATAATCAATAATATGTTGTGATACTTCAATCACTTCGAAAGGCACTTCTTCAAATAAAGTAAGATTTAAATTTTTCTGTCTGTCCAGATAAATATATGTCTTCATAATTTCTTCAGGATAAACAATATCATTCTTGCTTTTTTTAAACCCAAGTCCCTTTCCTATCGCTATCATTTCACGGCCGTTTGAATCTTTAACGATAACAATATTATTGTTCACTACTTTAAATGTCCTGTACACCTGTTTATCTAACTTGAGCATGATTCTCCTCCCTTAATACAAATTAAAAAGGCAAACTCAAACATTTAGTTTACCGCCTCAGATAAACTAACGTAAGAATTTGCCTTAATAGCTTAGATTAAGTAACAAGTCTTAATTTGTATTACACCGTAAGTATAGCCGGTACCGCTTTCAATGTCAACAGTATTCTATATTTTTTTCTGGTTTTGGAATAAAAATTCAGAAACATAACAATACATACGGGAGTTTAACACTTGCTCATAGCTAAAATAGCCAAATGTCGTTTATGTACGTCTTTTTTTTCGTCAAATTTTTATTTTTTACCCGTCTTTAGAGGTTTGCACCATGAATGTTTAGAGGCTATTCTGAGAAAAAGTT
>NZ_JAJDMK010000100.1:0-5930 GCF_020593575.1 Holdemanella sp. DFI.5.55 | reverse complement strand
GTATTTTCAAACTTTTTCATAAAAAATACTTGAATTTTATATAGTTAGCTCCCTTCCCATCTGTTCGACCGTGGTCAAGTTGGTCTAAGATAAATTGCTGAAGAATATCATTATCTAATATTGAAATATCATATTCTCCTAAATTTGGAAGAATGTGATTTGTAATTATATTGTAGTAATTTGTATAGGTCGAATATTTTAAATAGATTTTCTTTTCTGTTAGCCAGTTATTAAGTGTTTCTTTATATAGCATGATGTGCCTCCTAATAGAATTGAAATATAGAGAAAGGATTGATAAAAATGACAAAAGTTTATGTAAAAGTCGGTTTAGATCTAAATGACGTTCTTATCATCAGCACCGCATGGACTGCTGATACGCAATCGCAATGGGTCTGCGACGAGGATACCATCGAATTATCCAAAATACATGGCTATATTGGTGAAACGGCCGATGATGGACAAATCCATCTAAAATTTAGCCATGCAAAATATGAAGCATATTTAGATCAGCTTCGAAAAGAACAAGAAGAAGCTTGGCGTAAAAAAGATTTGGAAGAGTCTCAACAAGCTTTATTAGATTCTGTCGAGATTCTTTATGATGAAAGTAGCCGTGAAGGATATGTTAAAAAAATATTTAAAATTGGTGAATTAGTTATTAAAGAAACAGAAGTTAAATTAGAAGATATACCTGAAAATGTCGCTATGACAATTCAAGGCAACATGGAATTATAAGCGTCTATTCAAGGCGCTTTTTTAAATGAGGAGAGTGAATAAAATGGCAAAAAAAGGAAGCAACACAATCGTAATTGAAGCAAAGGACAGTTTGGTCAGTACAGTAAATGACTGTATTCAAATGGGTGTTCCAGCTGCAATGATATCTATTATGTTGGAAAATATTCTGCATGATTTAAATTCAAATGTTAAGAAAGTTCTTGAGATGGAACAACAAGAATATGAACAACAAGTCGAAGTTGAAAGTCAACAAGTAGAATATGTTCCAGAGGAAGAAAACGGATTAGAGCAAAATGAAGTAGTTGACTAGAATATAACTCCGTTTTGCTCCTAAAAGAAATAGGAGGATTTTAAAATTGGATATTCTAGAGTTAATAGGAAAATACATACCTTGGGTAGCAACAACAGGTATTGTAATTGGATGCTTCGTTCAGGTTAGCAAGATTGAAATCAATCCTTGGAGGTGGTTGTCACATGTTATAAGTGACTTCATCACCAAGGACTTGAACGAGAAATTAGAAATAAACGAGCAAGAACGCATTGCTCAAGACAAAGCAATTATGGAGGCTATTGAAGCCTTGCATAAAAGAATGGAAGAGAATCAGCGCAGAGAGGACAAGAGATATTTAAAGCAATTAAGAATGCGTATTATTGACTTTGCTGGTTCGATTCGTAATGGGAAAATCAATTCCAGAGAAGCTTTTGAAGAAATCATGCGAACTTACAATGACTATCACGAAATATTAGCAGAGTTAAATGAAACAAATGGTTATATTGATACAGAGTTCGAACTGATCAAAGAAACTTTTATGGAATTAAGTAAAAGTCATGAAATTGACTAAAGGAGAAAATATATGAACACACAAGAAATTTTATCATTGATTCAATCATTAATTATGTTGGGTTGTGGTGGTTTAGCATTGTACTTTAAGTTTTCTACTAAAGCACAAACTAAAGCTAAAGAAATACAAGAATTAATTGCTCAGATTACAGCGCAAGCTGTTGTATATATTGCAGAAGCAGAAAAAGATTATAAAGATACTACACAGTGTGGTGGTAAGAAATTTGAGCAAGTTGTAAGTAAGCTTTATGATTTAGTACCCGATGCATTACATGGCATTATTACAAAAGAGATGATTTCTGAAATTGTACAAAGTACTTTTGATGAAATCCAAGAATATGTGCGACTTCAATTAGATAACAGTATTGATAAGATTGAGGTCAAAAAGGATTAACAGGATGACTGAATTTCGTTTTATGTAGAAAGGAAGCGATCCAAGTTATCTCCCCTATCCTTCTGGGTTAACGAAGGAATTTAAGAGAGACTTAGCGGTCTCTCTTTTTTTTATTTTACGAAAGGAGAACAATATATGAACAAATTTACTTATACGGATTTTTATAATCAATGGCTAAACAAATCTTCTAGTTTAGGCGGTAACTACAATCAATGTGTTACTTTATTTAAAGAATTTTTAAACAAAGCTGGATATCCTAATCCCGGCAGAGCTATTGGCGGTTCTGGTGGGGCTAGAGAAATTTGGTATAGAAGAAATGCACTGGGTTATGGTGATTATTTTGAATTTACACAGATTGGTAGACCTGGCGACTGGTTTATCTGGGATTCTGTCTATGGATGGTGGCAAGGAGTGTACTACGGTCACGTTGCTATGTTGATTAAGGATAATGGTAACGGTACTGGGCAATTTTTAGGTATGAATCAATCTTATAGTCAAGCTCCTGCTCAAGTTATGACATTAACTTACAATGGGTCATGTGGTGTGTTGCGTTATAAAGGATATGGTACACAAGCCCCTACACAAAGTGTAACACCATATAATGCAAATAATCTAATTGCAGAACATGCAATTGCTACTTTGACTGTTGACTCTGTTGCTATTAGACAAGGTTCTCCCAGTGGAAATGTTTTATCAAGACAGAATCAAGGATATCAGTTTGAATACTACTACAAAGTTGTAGCTAATGGCCATAGATGGGTAATAAATAAAGACAAAACACAATTTATGGCAATCTCAGGTAGTGAGCAACAAGGTAAAGAGTTATGGGCTACTTTCAGCACCATACAAGCTCCTGAAGAGCCAGCTAAACCAAGTGGAGCAATTAATCTAACTCAAGAAGACGGTGTCGCTACGTTTACTGTAGATGGTGTCAGAGCACGTTACGACTCGCCGACTGGCACAGTATGCAAGACATACAATACCGGTGATTCAATTCGCTATTACTGGAAGTATGTTGGCAACGGACATAGATATGTAGTAGGTAAAGACGGAGATCGAAAGGTGTTCGTTGCAGTATCTGCAACTGAAGATAGAAGTCAAATGTGGGCTACATTCGACGTTCCTAAAGAAGAAAACAAAGAAGAAACAAAGCCAACAGAACCTGTCAAACCTACTGAACAACCTAAGCCAAACCTTACACAAAACGTAAAAGGCTATGGTGTTGACATTTCAGAACATAACGGAGCTAATTTTGATGTCAGTCAATATGATTTTGTTATTATTCGAGCTGCTTGGGGTGAAAACACAGACAAGTTGTTTGAAACTTATGTGCAAAAGTGCGTTGATGCAAAAATACCTTATGGTGTTTATGTATATGATTATGCACTAGATGATAGTCAGGCCAAAGCCGAAGCCGAATATGTATTGAACTTAATCAAAGATAAGGATATTCAGCTTGGTGTCTGGTTTGATATGGAAGACGCTGATCATTATAAAGCTAAGAAAGGCGTATTAACTAAGGAGCGTTGCACAAGTTCTTGTAAGGTCTTCTGTGACATTCTAAAAGCACATGGATATTACACTGGTGTTTATACATCTACATCATGGATTGGAACGTATGTTGACACAGAATATCCACTATGGATTGCAAATTGGGGATCTAATGACGGTACGGTTCAATCAGATCAGTCTGGTGTTGCAGTAATGCATCAATATAGTGCTAATCCTATTGATAAGGATGTTATTTTCCACGAATTTGATTTCTTTAAATCAAATCCAATTAAGGAAGAAGTTAAACCAAGCCCTCAACCCGAAGTAAAGCCTGAAACTAAGCCAGAAAATAAAGAGGATGAAAATCCTATAGAAGAAATTGATAAAAAGAAAGTTAATTCCTTAGTTGATTTGTTAATTAAATTGATTAAGAAATTACTAAATATTTTTAAATAGAAAGGAGAAACTTATGGTGAATATCCAAATAGGATTAGATGGTGTGCCAAGCTTACGCAAGGTCACTATCGGTAATAAGTATGAAAACCAAGATGAGATTATTTCTTTTACATTACCGAGCGAATTTGACAACTTTGACAAATATGTTATATCAGTAATTAAAATAAATGGTCAAAAATATACAAGTATCTTACCAATAATTAATAATCAATTGATCGTATCTACTCAATTAACACAGTATGCAGGCAAATGGAGTATGTATTTAATGGCTCGTGAAAAGACAAGCTTGGATTTAAATACTACTCCAGTAGATATCAGTGCCAAAGATAACGAACGTATATTTATTTCTGATGGTTTTATTGGTGTTGTAAGTGATTCTGAAATCGAAAAAGAAAATATTGGAGCGTTAACTTTGGATGCTAATCTACAGATTATATATGATGATTTGGCAAAATTACGTGATGAGATAGTTGAACGTATGAAAACACCTTTATCTTACACTCAATTAATAGATGTACCAACAGAATTCAATCCGGCTCCGCACGACCATGATGCACGCTATCACACAAAAGAAGAAATGGATTTGAAATTAGTTAACAAAGCAGATGTTGAGCATAGTCACGATGACTTATACTACACAAAACTTAAAACTGATGATTTATTAAAATCTAAATCCGATGTTACACATAATCATAATGAAAGTTATTATGGCAAGTCTGAGGTTGATGATTTGTTGTCTGCTAAAGCTAACAATGAGCATTCGCATGACGATTTATATTATGGCAAATTAGAAACAGATAAATTACTAGAGAATAAATCCGGCATAGCGCATCAACATGATGATAGATATTATACAGAAGATGAAATTGATGCAAAGCTATCACTTAAAGCAGAAACTGAACATAATCACAACGATTTATATTATGCAAAATTGGTCACAGACAAATTGTTAGAAAGCAAAGCAGATACCATGCATGTACATGACGATAGGTACAACACCAAGGATGAAGCAACAGTTTTATTGACCTCCAAAGCAGATGTTGATCATACACATGAAATAGTAGACATAACTGACTTCCCTACTTCATTACCTGCTAATGGTGGTAATGCAGATACAGTAAACAACCATACTGTTTTAAGCAATGTTCCCGCTAGTGCTCAGTTTACAGATACTGTGTATGTACATCCAGAAACACATCCTGCTTCAATGATTACTGGATTGCCAACAAAGGTTAGCGAACTTGAAAATGATAAAAAATATCAAACCGCCAATGAAGTTGCAAAAGCTATTTCAGATCTTGTTAAACTTGCTCCCGATACATTAAATACTTTAGAAGAACTGGCAAATGCATTGGGTAACGACCCTCATTTTGCTACTACAATTATGACAATGTTGGGTGAGAAAGCAAGTAAAGCCGATTTGACTACAAAGGTTGATGTTGTTGCAGGTAAGATGTTGTCTTCAAATGATTTTACGAACGAGTTAAAAACTAAGCTAGAATCTTTGAGTAATTATGACGACAGTAAATTAAAAGCATTGATTACAAGCAATCAATCTGCTTTAAACACAGAATTAGCAAAGAAAGTAACACAGATTGAAGGCAAACAGCTGTCAACAAATGACTATTCAACAGCAGAAAAGAACAAGCTTGCATCCCTTAATAACTATGATGATAGTGCAATTGTAAAACAACTTAAAGAACTTAGTGATCGTGTTAATGGCATATCTATGTCTATAGCAGCTCTAAGTGTTACTGACGGAGTGTTAAAAATGAGCGTAGACGTTCAAGAAGGAGGTAAACAGTAATGCCAAATCAGACAATTAATAAAGTACAAATAAATGGAAATCCAGAAACCTACGATGTCGAAGATACGCAAGCCAGACAAGGCATATTGGATTTAGGTAAAAAAACGGATAAACAAATTGAACAAATAAGTAACGATTTAACACAGAAAACTAATCAACTAAAGGAAGATTTAGGTGATTTGTCTATTGGCAACTATATCATCAGACCT